>NZ_JACEXH010000057.1:0-18149 GCF_014525465.1 Actinotalea sp. JY-7885
ACGGCGCCCGCGGGCACCGCGGCCCGCGGCGTCTCGCGGCGGGGCACGCCTCGCCCGTCGCCGACCAGGTACACGAACCCGGGCGCGAAGCCCGCGAACGCGGCGGTCCAGGGCGTGGCCGCGTGCGCCGCGACGACCGCCTCGACGCTGCGCCCGGTGAGCCGGGCGACGTCGGCGAGGTCCTCGCCGTCGTACACGGTGTCGACCTCCACGAGGCGACCGTCCGCCGCCGCCCGCGCCGGGACCTCGAGCGTCCCGAGCAGCGCGGCGGCGCGTGCCTGCAGCCGCCGGTCCCGCAGGACGACGAGCACCGTCAGCGCGCCCGCCTGGAGGTCCTCCTGGCCGGGCACGGGGTGCTGTCGCAGGTGGGCCACCACCGCCTGCACCTCGCCGACGTCCCGGCAGGCGACCAGGAGCGCCCGGTCCCCGACGCGCCTGACCCGGGCGGTCGGCTCACCCACCTGCGCCGCCGGGCACGAAGGGCCCGACCCCGACGTCCGCGGCGGCCAGGGCCCGGCGGACCGCCCGCGCCGCGGCCACCGCGCCGCGGGCGTCCCCGTGCAGGCAGAGGGTCTCGACGTCGAGGCGGACCGGGGTGCCGTCGACGGCGACGACGACGCCCTCGGTGGCGAGGCGGACCGCACGCGCGGCCACGTCGCCGGGATCCGTCACGTTCGCGCCCGGCTCCGTGCGCGGCACCAGGGTGCCGTCGGGCCGGTAGGCACGGTCGACGAAGGCCTCGCCGACCACCCGGACCCCCGCCTCCTGCGCGAGGCCCGCGACGACGCTGCCCGGCATCGTCACGAGCGGGAGCGACGCGTCGAGCGCACGGAGGGCGTCGACGACCGCGGCCGCCTGTCCCTCGTGCCGCAGGATGGCGTGGTAGAGCGCGCCGTGCGGTTTGACGTAGCGCACGTCGCTCCCGGCCGCCCGGGCGACGGCCTGCAGCGCACCGACCTGGTAGACCACCTCGTCGGCGAGCTCCGCGGGCTCCACGTCGAGGAAGCGGCGACCGAACCCCACGAGGTCCCGGTAGCCCACGTGCGCTCCGACCACGACCCCGCGCTCCCCGGCGGCGGCGCACGTGCGGCGCATCGTGGCTGGGTCGCCCGCGTGGAAGCCGCAGGCGACGTTGGCGCTCGACACGAGGTCGAGCAGCGCGTGGTCGTGGCCCATCGGCCAGGGGCCCAGGCCCTCGCCCAGGTCGGCGTTGAGATCGGTCGTCACGGCCCCGACGCTACTGCCGACGACGGACCGTGCACCCGTCGCGCACGCACGCGAGCCCCGGCCGGGACCGGCCGGGGCTCGCGTGACGTCGCTCAGGACTCGCGGGACTCCTGGACCGACTCCTTGGCGCCCTGCGCCTCGCCCTTGAGGTCCTGCGCGGCCTGCTGGCCCTCCTCCTTGAGCGTGTGCGCGGCGTCGGCCGCGGCGTCCTTGACCGCCTGCACCGCCTCCTGCGCGGGCTCGCGGAAGTCCGCGGCGACGGACTGGGCGACGGACTTGGCCTCGTCGACCAGCGGCGCCGCCTGGTCCTTCACCTTGCCCGCGACCTGCTGCTCCTTGCTGGTGCTCGGGATTAGGGACCCGACGAGCCAGCCGAGCCCGAAGGCAACCAGCCCGGCGGCCAGGGGGTTGCCCTCGGCCTGACGCTGCACCGTGCCCGGCACGCCGCGGACGGCGCTCCCCGCGCTCGAGGCGAGCGAGGACGCCGACGACGCCACGCTCTGCGCCGCGCCGGACACGCCGTGGGCGGCGCCCTGCGCCGCACCCCTGACGCTCCCGGCCGCACCCTGCGCGGCGCCGGCCACGTTGCCGCCGACGCTGTGCGTGGTGCCGGAGACCGAGTCCCCGAGGCCCGCCGCGTGGTCCTTCGTGCTGTCCGACACACCCATCACCCTGTCCTTCAGACTCGTCGCCCGGTCCTTGACCGCCTCGACCCTGCGGTGCGCGATCTGGCTGGGGCTGACCTTCTCCTCGAGGGCGTCGACGTCCTGGCTCAGCTCGGCCCTCGTACGCTCGATCTCGGCGCGGATCTCGTCCGGGTCGCTCATCGGTTCTCCTCCTCGTGTCCCTTGAGTGCGTTGGGGATCATGGCGACCGTCTCCTGCGTCTGCGGTACGCCCTTGACCTTCTGGAGCTCGGTCCTGCCCTTGAGGGCAAGCACGGCGGCCACGACGCCCCAGAGGACCGCGACGATGATCGCCGAGATGGTCCAGTTGTCCATGAGGTCCCCGAGGCCCCACCACAGCGCGACCGAGAGGAAGATCAGCACGAAGTGCCCGGCGACGGCCGCGCCCGAGAGCATCCCCGCGCCCTTGCCGGCCTTCTTGCCCGAGTCGGCGAGCTCCGCCTTGGCGAGCGCGACCTCCTGGCGCATGAGCGTCGACAGGTCACGCGTCACGTTGCTGAAGAGCTCCCCGAGCGACGCCTGCCCCGCCGACCCCTGGCCGGGGTCGGCGGCCGGGCGTCCCGCGGCGACCGTCGGGTCGACGTTGCCGCTCACCGGTTCTCCCCGGTCCACGGATCCTCCGACTCGAGGCCGGCGACCGGGTCGCCCGTCGCCGTGCCCGCGAGGTCGTCCGCCGCCGGCGTGGCGCCGGGGGTGGAGGCGACCGGCGCCGGGCCACCCACGCCCGAGCCGTACCCGCCGCTGGAGTAGCCGGAGTCGCCATAGGCGCCCGTGGCCGCCGCGGGCGTGCCGTACGTGCCGGGCGTGCCGGTCGTGCCGTAGGTCGACGTCGTGCCGGTGGTGCCGTAGGTCTGCGCCGTGGTCGAGGCGGTGTCGCCGAGGCCGTAGCCGCCGGTCGGCGGCGGCGGCGTCGACGGCACCCCGGGTGCCCG
Organism: Actinotalea sp. JY-7885; assembly: GCF_014525465.1. NCBI lineage: Bacteria > Bacillati > Actinomycetota > Actinomycetes > Micrococcales > Cellulomonadaceae > Actinotalea > Actinotalea sp. JY-7885. The sequence goes on from NZ_JACEXH010000057.1 coordinate 2,845, forward strand.
GTGGGCACCGCCGGAGGTCGGCACGCCCGACGTGAGCGCAGCCGGAGCGTCGTCGCTCGACGCGTCCTTCACCCCGCGCATGAGGCGCCCGGCGACGAGGCCGGCGCCCGCGGCGATGAGGAGGAACGTGCCCGGCTTGCGCCGTGCGAACTGCTTGACCTCGTCGAGCAGCTCCGCGGGCTCGCGCCCCTCGAACCACGTGGCGACGCTGCCCGCCTGGTCGGCGACCGTGCGGGCGACGCCCGCCGCCACGCCGCTCTCCGACGACTCGGCCATCCGGCCGAGGTCGTCGCTGAAGGCGCGCAGCCCGTCCGTGAGGCGCTGCTGCTGGCTCTGGGCGCTCGAGGCGAGCTGGCTGCGCCCCTGGTCGAGCAGGTCCTTCGCCTGGCGGCCGGCCTCCGAGGCGACGCCCTTGGCCTGCGCGCCGGCCTCGCCCGCGAGGTACTTGCCGCTCTCAGCAGCGCTGTGCGCGACCCCCGAGGCCTCGTCACGCGCCGTCTGCGCGGTCGAGGAGCCCTGGGACGTCGAGGTGGTACCCGTCGAGTTCTCGTACGTCATCTCGTCCTCCATCCGTTCGTGCGGTCGGTCCGGCGTGCGTCCGGCTGGTCTGGGGGACCGCCGGCGCCGCCGGTTGCGCAGGGCCCGCCTCCCGGCGCGCCGTGCCCGTGCTCTGACCATTCAGCCCCGCGACACGGGTGTCCCGGCGCTCTCGATGCTTGGACGCTAGGCGCGCACCAGGGGGTCCGCCACCTGAACGGGACGCGGGTGTCCGTGACGGTGGGGACGGACGCCGATCGTGGGACGGCTCCTGCGGGCCCGATCGGCGTCCGGCGCGACAGCCGGTCGCCCGACGGGCACAGTGGTCGCGTGTCCGTCACCGACGTCGTCGTGGTGGGCGCCGGCCCCGCCGGGTTGAGCGCCGCCCTCCTGCTGGGCCGGTCGCGTCGCTCGGTCGTCGTGGTCGATGCGGGCGAGCCGCGCAACGCCGCCGCGGGCCACGTGCAGGGCTTCCTCACGCGTGACGGCGTCCCGCCCGCCGAGCTGCTCAGCCTCGGGGTCGAGGAGGTGCGTCGGTACGGCGTCGAGGTCAGGCACGGGCGTGTCGTGGACGTCACGCCGATCCCACCGGGCGCGGCCGAGACGTCCCGGGCACGGGTCACGGTCGAGCTGGACGACGGGACGAGCCTCGCGGCGCGGCGCGTCGTGCTCGCCACGGGTCTGCGCGACGAGCTGCCCGCCGTCCCGGGCCTGTCCGACCGCTGGGGACGCGACGTCCTGCACTGCCCGTACTGCCACGGCTGGGAGGTGCGTGAGGCCGCGGTGGGCGTGCTCGTCGACCGCCCGGAGGACGCCGTCAAGGCGTTCACGATGACGCAGTGGACGGACGCCGTCACGGTGGTGCTGCACGGCGTCGACCCGGACGACGTCGAACCCGCCGTCCGGCGGCGCCTGGACGCGCTCGACATCCCGGTCCTCCCCGGCCCGGTGACCGCACTCGTGCTCGAGGACGACGCCCTCGTGGCTGTGCGCACGCCCGCGGGCGAGGTCCGGCTGGGCGCCCTCGTGGTGCAGCCGCGCCTGGTGGCGAGCGACGCCCTCCTGACCGCGCTCGGCGCCCACGTGCAGGCCGGCCCGTCCGGGCACACGGTCGTGGCCGAGCCCGACGGGCGCACCGGCGTGCCCCACGTCTTCGCGGCCGGCAACGTCACCGACCCCTCGAGCCAGGTCGTCATGGCGGCCGCTGCCGGTTACCGCACCGCCCTCGCCGTGGACCACGACCTCATCGACGAGGACGTCGAGGCCGCGGTCCGACGATCCGCCGCCGGTGGGCACGACGACGCCCCGGGTGCCCAGCCGGAAGGCTGAGCGCCCGGGGCGCGTGTCGGTCGTGCCGAGGCACCGCCTCGGCGGCCGCGTCAGTGCGTCGCGCTGACCTCGGTCCCGATCTTGTGGACGAGCAGCGAGTTCGTCGTGCCCGGGACGCCCACCGGCGCACCGAAGACGATGACCACGAGGTCGCCGTCCTCGGCCAGGCCGTTGGCGCGCAGCGTCTGGTCGACCTGCACGACCATCGCGTCCGTGTGGGCGACCGTCGGCACCTCGTACGTCTGCACGCCCCACGTGAGCGCGAGGGTGTTGCGCACGTGCGGGTCGGGCGTGAACGCCAGCATCGGGATCCCGGAACGCAGCCGCGAGACCCGGCGGGCGGAGTCGCCGCTCTGCGTGAAGGTCACGAGGTACTTCACACCGAGCGTCTCGGCGACCTCGGCCGCGGCGCGGGTGATGGCGCCACCTCGGGTCTTCGGGCTCCAGCCGAGGGGGGCCATGCGGTCGTGGCCGTGCTCCTCGGTGTTCTCGATGATCCGCGCCATCGTGCGCACGGCCTCGATCGGGTACTCGCCCACGCTGGTCTCGCCCGAGAGCATCACCGCGTCCGCGCCGTCGAGCACGGCGTTGGCGCAGTCGGACGTCTCGGCGCGGGTCGGGCGCGGCGCCGAGATCATCGACTCGAGCACCTGGGTCGCGACGATGACCGGCTTGGCCGACCGGCGCGCGAGCTCGATGGCGCGCTTCTGGACGAGCGGCACCTGCTCCAGCGGCAGCTCCACGCCGAGGTCGCCACGCGCGACCATGATGCCGTCGAACGCGTCGACGATCTCGACGAGGTTCTCGACCGCCTGCGGCTTCTCGACCTTGGCGATGACGGGGACCGTGCGGCCCTCCTCGGCCATGATCCGCGCGACGTCGTCGTAGTCGGCCGCGCTGCGCACGAACGACAGGGCGATGAGGTCCGCGCCCAGGCGCAGCGCCCAGCGCAGGTCCTCCTCGTCCTTGTCCGACATGGCGGGGACGCTCACGGCGACGCCCGGGAGGTTGAGGCCCTTGTTGTTCGAGACGGGTCCGCCGACCTCGACGCGCGTCACGACGTCGGTCGCGGTCACGTCGGTGATCCGGACGGCCACGCGGCCGTCGTCGATGAGGATCCGGTCGCCGATCTTGGCGTCGCCCGGCAGACCCTTGTAGGTCGTGGACACGCGCTCCTTGGTGCCCGGGACCTCGTCCGTCGTGATGGTGAAGACGTCACCGTCGGCGAGCTCGTGCTTGCCCTCGGTGAAGCGGCCCAGGCGGATCTTGGGGCCCTGCAGGTCCACGAGCACGGCGACGGCGCGGCCCGAGGCCGTCGCGGCGGCACGCACCCGGTTGATGACGGCCTCGTGCTCCGACGCGTCGCCGTGGCTGCGGTTGATCCGCGCCACGTCCATGCCGGCGTCGACGAGCGCCTGGATCTGCTCGGGCGACTCGGTCGCGGGTCCGATGGTGCAGACGATCTTGGCTCTACGCATGTCTCCAGCCTATGTCCTCGGCACCGGGACCTTTCGGCCCCGGGGTCGGCGCCCGGGGGCGCCATCATGTCGCCCGCCGCGACGGCGGGGGGCGGTCCCACGATGCCTGCTCGCGGGCGGTGCTGCGAGCGGGCCGCCCGTGGGGGCGTCGTACCGTGGCGGCCGGGGGGGCCGTCACGACGGTGTCAGGGGCGCATGGCCCGGTCGCTCGGCCGCACGGGAGCGGGCAGCTCCGTGCTCCCGCGCAGGTAGGCGTCGACCTCGGCGGCGGCGGCGCGCCCCTCGGCGATCGCCCACACGATGAGCGACTGGCCGCGTCCGGCGTCGCCGGCGACGAAGACGCCGGGGACCGACGACGCGTAGTCCTCGCCGCGGGCGATGGCGCCCCGACCGGTCACGTCGGCGCCGGTCTGCTCGACGAGCACGTCCGTCTCGGGCCCGGTGAAGCCCATCGCCACCAGCACGAGGTCGGCCGGGATGTCGCGCTCGGTCCCGGCGGTGGGCACGCGCCGGCCGTCCGGCAGGTACTCCGTCGTCGCGACGCGGAGCGCGGTGACGCGCCCCTCGTCGTCACCGAGCAGCGCGACCGTCGACGCGAGGTAGGCGCGCTCGCCGCCCTCCTCGTGGGAGGTCGAGACCTCGAAGAGCAGCGGGTCCGTGGGCCACGGCTGGTTCTCGGGCCGGTCGAGCGGCGGCTGCAGGCCGATCGCGAGCGTCGTGACCGACGCCGCGCCCTGGCGCAGGGCCGTGCCCAGGCAGTCGGACCCGGTGTCGCCGCCGCCGATGATGACGACGTGCTTGCCGGTCGCGACGATCTGGTCGGGCACCTCGACGCCCGCGACGACGTCGTTCGCCTGGTGCAGGTACTCCATCGCGGGGTGCACGCCGCTCAGGTCGGCACCCGGCACCGGCAGCGCGCGCGGCACCGGCGCGCCGGTCGCGACGACGACGGCGTCGTACCGGGCGCGCAGCTCCTTCCAGGTGATGTCGCGGCCGATCTCGACACCGGGGCGGAAGCGCGTGCCCTCGGCCTCCATCTGCGCCACGCGGCGGTCGATGAGCTGCTTCTCGAGCTTGAAGTCCGGCACGCCGAACCGCAGCAGGCCGCCGATGCGCGCGTCCCGCTCGAAGACGGCGACGGTGTGCCCCGCCCGGGTGAGCTGCTGGGCGGCGGCGAGCCCGGCCGGACCCGAGCCGACGACCGCGACCGTGCTGCCCGTCAGGAAGTGCGGCACCTGCGGGGTGACGTGGCCCCGCTCGAACGCCTCGTCGGCGATCGAGACCTCGATGTTCTTGATCGTGACGGGCGGCTGGCTGATCCCCAGCACGCAGGACGACTCGCAGGGCGCCGGGCAGATGCGCCCCGTGAACTCGGGGAAGTTGTTGGTCTGGTGCAGCCGGTCGCTGGCCTCGGCCCACTGCCCCTTGCGGACCAGGTCGTTCCAGTCCGGGATGAGGTTGCCCAGGGGGCAGCCCTGGTGGCAGAAGGGGATCCCGCAGTCCATGCACCGGCCCGCCTGGGCGTGCAGCATGGTGGCGTGCTCGGCGCTCTCGGCGGCGGTGCGGTGCTCGACGACCTCGCGCCAGTCCATGAGGCGGACGGGCACCGGACGGCTGGGCGGGAGCTCCCGGTCCCTGACCTTCAGGAAGCCGCGGGGGTCAGCCACGGGACACCTCCAGGATCGTGTCCCACACACCCGGGGCGGCGGGGTCGAGCCCCTCCTGCTCCGCGGCGGCGAGGCTCGCGAGCATGCGCTCGTACTCGGTGGGCAGCACCCGCGTGAAGCGCTCGAGCGCCGCGGGCAGGTCGTCGAGCAGCTCGGCCGCCCGCGGTGAGCCGGTCTCCGCGAGGTGGGTCCGGAGCAGGCCCTCGACCACGACCGCGTCCTGCGCGTCGAGCGCCGACAGGGCCAGCTCGCCGGCGGCGAGGCCCGGGGCGTTGACCGCCTCGCGGCGCAGGTCGAGCACGTACGCCCGGCCGCCGGACATGCCGGCGCCGAAGTTGCGGCCCGTGCGACCGAGCACCAGCACCGTGCCCCCGGTCATGTACTCGCACGCGTGGTCGCCGACGCCCTCGACCACCAGCGTGGCACCCGAGTTGCGGACCGCGAACCGCTCGCCGACGACGCCGCGCAGGAAGATCTGCCCCGACGTCGCGCCGTAGCCGATGACGTTGCCCGCGATGACGTCGCGGTCACCGGCAAGCACGGAGGCCTGGTCCGGCCGCACGAGCACGCGCCCGCCCGACAGGCCCTTGCCGACGTAGTCGTTGGCGTCGCCGAAGAGTCGCAGGGTGATGCCCCGCGGCAGGAAGGCGCCGAGGGACTGACCGGCCGACCCCGTGAGGGTCACGTCGATCGTGTCCTGGGCCAGCCCGTCGCCCCCGTACCGCTTGGTGACCTCGTGGCCGAGCATCGTGCCGACCGTCCGGTTGACGTTGCGCACGGGCAGCGAGATGCGGACCGGCTCGGCGCGCTCGAGCGCGTCGGCGGCGAGGGCGATGAGCTGGTTGTCCAGGGCCTTGTGCAGGCCGTGGTCCTGGGTGGTCGTCTGGCGCAGCGAGGAGCCGGGGACCGGCTCCGGCCGCACCAGGACCGGACCGAGGTCCAGCCCGGAGGCCTTCCAGTGGTCGACGGCCGCGCGCGTGTCCAGCGACTCGACGTGGCCCACGGCCTCCTCGATCGAGCGGAAGCCGAGCGAGGCGAGGTACTCGCGCACCTCGGTGGCGATGAACTCGAAGAACGTCTCGACGAACTCCGGCTTGCCCGTGAACCGCGCCCGGAGCTCGGGGTTCTGGGTCGCGACGCCGACCGGGCACGTGTCCAGGTGGCAGACCCGCATCATGATGCAGCCCGAGACGATGAGCGGCGCGGTCGCGAACCCGAACTCCTCGGCGCCCAGCAGCGCACCGATGACGACATCGCGCCCCGTCTTCATCTGGCCGTCGACCTGCACGACCACGCGGTCGCGCAGGTTGTTGAGCACCAGCGTCTGCTGCGCCTCGGCCAGGCCGATCTCCCACGGCGTCCCCGCGTGCTTGAGCGAGGTCAGCGGGCTCGCGCCGGTGCCGCCGTCGTGCCCCGAGATGAGGACGACGTCGGCGTGCGCCTTGGCCACGCCCGCCGCGACGGTGCCCACGCCGAACTCGCTCACGAGCTTGACGTGGACGCGCGCCGCGGGGTTCGCGTTCTTGAGGTCGTGGATCAGCTGGGCCAGGTCCTCGATCGAGTAGATGTCGTGGTGCGGCGGCGGGGAGATGAGGCCGACGCCGGGCGTCGAGTGCCGCGTGGCCGCGATCCACGGGTAGACCTTGTTGCCCGGCAGCTGACCGCCCTCACCGGGCTTGGCGCCCTGGGCCATCTTGATCTGCAGGTCGTCCGCGTTGGTGAGGTAGTCCGACGTGACGCCGAAGCGGCCGGACGCGATCTGCTTGATCGCGCTGCGGCGCTCCGGGTCGCGCAGGCGCGCCGGGTCCTCGCCGCCCTCGCCCGTGTTCGACCGGCCGCCGAGGCGGTTCATCGCCACCGCGAGGGTCTCGTGCGCCTCGGCGGAGATCGAGCCGTAGGACATCGCGCCCGTGTTGAAGCGCTTGACGATCTCGCTCACCGGCTCGACCTCGTCGAGCGGGACCGGCGGGCGCGCGCCCTCGGCGAACGTGAGCAGGCCGCGCAGCGTCGCCAGGCGCGAGGACTGCTCGTCCACCCGGCGCGTGTACTGGCGGAACACGTCGAGCTGGCGGGTGCGCGTCGAGTGCTGCAGGCGGAAGACCGTCTCCGGGTCGAAGAGGTGGATCTCGCCGTCGCGGCGCCACTGGTACTCGCCGCCGATCTCGAGCCGGCGGTGCGCCTGCGGGTTGCCGCTGGCCGGGTAGGCGTCGGCGTGCCGCGCGGCGACCTCGGCGGCGATGACGTCCAGGCCGATGCCCCCCAGGCGGCTCGTGGTGCCCGTGAAGTACCGCTCGACGACGGCGGCGGACAGCCCGAGCGCCTCGAACACCTGGGCGCCGCGGTAGGACGCGATCGTGGAGATGCCCATCTTGCTCATGATCTTGAGCACGCCCTTGCCGAGGGCCTTGATGAGGTTGGCGACCGCCTTCTCGGGCGAGACGTCGCCGAGCGAGCCGTCGCGCGCCAGGTCCTCGACGGACTCCATCGCGAGGTACGGGTTCACCGCGGCCGCGCCGTAGCCGATGAGGAGCGCGACGTGGTGCACCTCGCGCACGTCGCCCGCCTCGACCACGAGGCTCACCCGGGTGCGGGTGTGCCGGCGCAGCAGGTGGTGGTGCACGGCGCTCGAGAGCAGCAGCGAGGGGATCGGCGCGTGGTCGGCGTCCGAGTGCCGGTCCGAGAGGACGATGAAGCTGACGCCGTCCTCGACCGCGCGGTCGACCTGCTCGAAGATCTCCTCCAGGCGCGCGGCCAGCGCCGCCTCGCCGCCGGCGACCGGGTACAGGCCGCGCACGATGGTGGAGCTGAACACGCCCGCCAGGTCGGGGTCGCGGTCGATGCGCACGATCTTGGCGAGCTGGTCGTTGTCCAGCACGGGGAACGAGAGCACGAGCTTGCGCGCGTGCTGCGGGTCGTCGGAGAGCAGGTTCGGCTCGGGGCCGATCGCGCCGCCGATCGACGTGACGAGCTCCTCGCGGATCGCGTCCAGCGGCGGGTTCGTCACCTGGGCGAACATCTGGGTGAAGTAGTCGAAGAGCAGCCGCGGGCGCTCGGAGAGCACCGCGACCGGCGTGTCGGTGCCCATCGCGCCGAGCGGCTCGCCGCCGGTGGCCGCCATGGGGGTCAGGAGGATCTTCAGCTCCTCCTCGGTGTACCCGAAGGCGCGCTGGCGCCGGCGCACGGAGGCGGGGCTGTGCCGCACGTGCTCGCGCTCGGGCAGCTGGTCGAGGAAGAGCGAGTGCTCGGCGACCCACTGCGCGTACGGCCGCTGCGCCGCGAGCTGCGCCTTGATCTCGTCGTCCGCGATGACGCGTCCCGCGCCCGTGTCGACGAGGAACATGCGACCGGGCTCGAGCCGCCCCTTGCGCACCACGGTGGACGGGTCGAGGTCCAGCACACCGGTCTCGCTCGCGAGCACGACGAGGCCGTCGTCGGTGATCCAGTAGCGCCCGGGACGCAGCCCGTTGCGGTCCAGGACCGCGCCGATGAGCGTGCCGTCGGTGAACGTGAGCGCCGCGGGCCCGTCCCAGGGCTCCATCAGGCTCGCGTGGTACTCGTAGAAGGCGCGCCGGTCCGGGTCCATCTCGCCGTGGTTCTCCCACGCCTCCGGGACCATCATGAGCACGGCGTGCGGCAGGCTCCGGCCCGCCAGGTGCAGCAGCTCGAGCACCTCGTCGAACGTGCCCGAGTCGCTGCTGCCCGGGCTGCACACCGGCAGCAGCGGCTCCAGGTCGCCCAGCGCCTCGCTCGCGAGGGTCGACTGCCGCGCCGCCATCCAATTGCGGTTGCCGCGCACGGTGTTGATCTCGCCGTTGTGCGCGAGGAGGCGGAAGGGCTGCGCCAGCGGCCACGACGGGAACGTGTTGGTCGAGAAGCGCGAGTGCACCAGGCCGATCTCGGACGCGTACCGCGGGTCCGAGAGGTCGGGGAAGAACGGCTCGAGCTGGGCCGTGGTCAGCATGCCCTTGTAGGTCAGCGTGCGCGCGGACAGCGAGGCGAAGTAGACGCCCAGCTCGTGCTCGGCCCGCTTGCGCACGCGGTAGGCGCGCCGGTCGAGGGCGATGCCGGACAGCTCGCGCGCCGGGTCGGCGACCACGAGGTGGCGGAAGACGGGCATGCTGGCGCGCGCGGTGGGCCCGACGAGGCCGGCGGTCACCGGCACGTCACGCCACGCGAGCAGCTCCAGACCCTCGTCGACGACGAGCTTCTCGATGCCCTCGACGGCGGCCTGGAGCGCCTCGGCGTCCGTGGGCAGGAAGGCCATGCCGATCGCGTACCGGCCGGCGCCCGGCAGCTCGGCGTCGACGACGTCGCGCAGGAAGGCGTCGGGGATCTGCGTGAGGATGCCAGCGCCGTCACCGCTGTCCGTCTCGGCGCCGACGGCGCCGCGGTGGTCGAGGTTGAGCAGCGCCGTGAGCGCGGCATCGACGATGTCGCGTCCGGGCGTGCCGCGGAGCGTGGCGACGAACGCGACGCCGCAGGCGTCGTGCTCGGCCGCGGGGTCGTAGAGACCCGCAGCTTCCGCGGTGGGGTGGAGCGCCCGGCTCATGTGCACCGTCCTCGCTGGGCCCGGGCACGCGGCACGGGTCGGTGATCGGAGAAGTACCGGGACGCCATCGGCCCAAAGCGTTGCGACGATACCGGCCGCGGCCACGGGCGTCTGCCATCTCGACGAATGATGAGCTTCACCGTCGGCAGGAGCCTGTGGTCAACGGAGGGTGTCGTCGGTTCCCGGGCCTACGGGCCCGACACCGTCCGGAGCCACCGTCTCGTCCGACGGCGCGTCCTCGGTCACCGGCTGCGCGTGCTGCGCCGTGCTGTCAGGGGTGCTCAGCACGGTGGTCTCACGCCCTGGGTGACGGCGCCCGACCAGCACGAATGCTATCAGTGCCGCACCCCCCAGCAGGATCGAGGTCCAGACGTTGAGGCGCAGCCCGAGGACCTGCTCGGCGGGGTCGATCCGGAGCAGCTCGATCCACAGCCGGCCCGCCGTGTAGAGCACGACGTAGAGCAGGAAGACGCGACCGTGGCCGAGCCGCAGGCGCCGGTCGAGCACGATGAGCAGCGCGGCCGCGGCCAGGTTCCAGACCATCTCGTAGAGGAAGGTCGGGTGGAACAGCGTCTCGGGCGGGTAGCCGCTCGGGAACGTCGGGGCCAGCGGGTCGATCCGCAGGCCCCACGGCGCGGTGGTGGGTCCGCCGAAGAGCTCCTGGTTGAACCAGTTGCCGAGCCGGCCGATCGCCTGCGCGACGAGCAGGCCCGGGGCGACCGCGTCGGCGAACACGGCGAAGCGCACGCCCTCGCGTCGGGTGCCGATCCACGCGCCGAGCGCACCCAGGGCGATCGCGCCCCAGATGCCCAGGCCGCCCTCCCAGATCGCGAAGGCGCGCCAGGGGTTCCCGTCCGGGCCGAAGTACGCGTCCGGCGAGCTGATCACGTGGTACAGCCGGCCGCCGACGATGCCGAACGGCACGGCCCAGAAGACGATCTCCATGACCGTGTCCGGGTCGCCCCCACGCTCGACCCAGCGGCGGCGGGTGAGCCAGAACGCCGCCGCGATCCCCGCGAGGATCGCCAGCGCGTAGGCGCGGACCGGGAGCGGGCCCAGGTACCAGGTGTGCTCGGACGGGCTCGGGATCTCGGCCGGCAGCCGTGCCCCGAGCGCGACCAGGCCGGCCGGGACCAGGGTCATGGCAACGCCGCCGTGCTGGGTGTCCGTGGGCTCGCCGTCCGCGGGCTCGGTGTCCGCGCGGAGCGCACGCCCTCGGCGATCCGCCCGACGGCGTCGGCGAGCGCGGTCAGGCCCTCGCTCGGCGTCGCGGCCTCCACCATGGGGCGCACGAACGCGCTGCCGACGATGACGCCGTCGGCGTACGCGCCCACCTCGGCGGCCTGCGCCCCCGTGCTCACGCCCAGGCCGACGCACACGCGCTCGGCACCGGCACGCCGGGTGTCGGCCACGAGACGCTCCGCGTCCTCGCCGACGGACGCACGGGTCCCCGTGACGCCCATGGTGGACGCCGCGTAGACGAAGCCCCGCGAGGCCGCGGCCGTGAGCGCGAGGCGCTCGGGCGTGGAGCTCGGTGCGACCAGGAACACGCGGTCGAGCCCGTGGGCGTCCGAGGCCGCGAGCCACTCCCCCGCCTCGTCCGGGATCAGGTCGGGCGTGATCAGGCCGGCGCCCCCCGCCGCGGCGACGTCGCGCGCGAACGCGTCGACGCCGTACCGCAGCACGGGGTTCCAGTAGGTCATGACGAGGACCGGGGCGCCCGTGGCCGCGACGCCCTCGATCGCGCGCAGCGTGTCGCGCACGCGCACGCCACCGGACAGGGCGCTCTCGACGGCGCGCTGGATCACCGGCCCGTCCATCACCGGGTCGGAGTACGGCAGCCCGAGCTCGACGACGTCGACCCCCGCGTCGACCATGACCCGGGCGGCCTCGATCGAGCCCGCCACGTCGGGGAAGCCGACGGGCAGGTAGCCGACGAGCGCGGGGCGCCCCGCGGCCCGGGTGCTGTCGAGCGTCGCGGCGGTCCGGGAGACGGCGTCCTGGGTCACGCGGTGCCCTCCTCGAGCAACGAGAACCACTCGGCGGCGGTCTCGACGTCCTTGTCCCCGCGTCCCGACAGGTTCACGAGGATGATCTCGTCGTGGCGACCGGCGGCTGCGGCCTCCTGGCCGAGCTGCATGGCGCCCGCCAGCGCGTGCGACGACTCGATCGCCGGGATGATGCCCTCGGTGCGGCACATCAGGCGGAACGCCTCCATGGCCTGCGCGTCGGTCACGGGCCGGTACTCCGCGCGTCCGGTCGTGGCGAGCCACGAGTGCTCGGGCCCGACGCCCGGGTAGTCGAGCCCCGCCGAGATCGAGTGGCTCTCGATCGTCTGGCCGTCGTCGTCCTGGAGCAGGAACGAGCGCGCGCCGTGCAGGACCCCGGGGGCGCCGCCGGTCAGCGTCGCGGCGTGGCGGCCGGTGTCGACCCCGTCGCCGCCGGCCTCCAGGCCGACGAGGCGCACGGAGGGGTCGTCGAGGAACGCGTGGAAGATCCCGATGGCGTTGGACCCGCCGCCGACGCACGCGGCGACGACGTCGGGCAGCCGGCCGGCGAGCTCGAGCACCTGCTGCCTCGCCTCCACGCCGATGATCCGCTGGAGGTCGCGGACCATGGCCGGGAACGGGTGCGGTCCGGCGACCGTGCCGAAGACGTAGTTGGTCGTCCCGACGTTGGTGACCCAGTCGCGCAGGGCCTCGTTGATGGCGTCCTTGAGGGTGCGCGACCCCGTCGTGACCGGGACGACCTCGGCGCCGAGGAGCCGCATGCGCGCGACGTTGAGCGCCTGGCGCCGCGTGTCCTCCTCGCCCATGTAGATGACGCAGTCGAGGTCGAAGAGCGCGGCAGCCGTCGCGGTGGCGACGCCGTGCTGGCCGGCGCCCGTCTCGGCGATCACGCGCTTCTTGCCCAGGCGCTTGGTGAGCAGCGCCTGGCCCAGCACGTTGTTGATCTTGTGTGAGCCCGTGTGGTTGAGGTCCTCGCGCTTGAGGATCACGCGCACGCCGCCGCAGTGCCGGGCGAAGCGTGGCACCTCGGTGATGATGCTCGGCCGGCCCGTGTAGGTGCGGTGCAGGCGCGCCAGCTCCTCGCCGAACGTCGGGTCGGCCTTGGCCTTCGCGTACTCGGCGTCGAGCTCGTCGAGCGCCTCGATGAGGGCCTCCGGCACGAAGCGCCCGCCGAAGTCCCCGAAGTACGGGCCGGAGCCCGCCTCGGCGGTCACCGGGCCGTGCGTCTCGGGCTGGTCGTGGAAGTCCGGGGCCGACGGCTGGTCGCCCGTCACGCCCACCCCGGGCGCCTCGGGCACGGCCGTGCCGGCCTGCTCTTGGCCGGGCGTCGCGGTCACTGGCGCACCGCCCGCAGCGAGGGGTGGGCGCCGGCGGCCACGAGGTCGGCGACCGCGGCCCGCGGGTCGCGCCCGGTGACCAGGGTCTCGCCGACCAGGACGGCGTCGGCGCCGGAGCGCGCGTAGTCCATGACGTCGTGCGGACCGCGCACACCGGACTCGGCGACGCGGACCACGCCGTCGGGGATCATCGGGGCGAGCCGCGCGAAGGTCGTGCGGTCCACCTCGAGCGTCTTGAGGTTGCGGGCGTTGACGCCGATGCAGCGCGCGCCGGCGTCGAGCGCGCGCCCGACCTCGTCGACGTCGTGCACCTCGACCAGCGCGGTCATGCCGAGCGAGTGCACGCGCTCCACCAGCGACGTCAGCACCGTCTGCGAGAGCGCGGCCACGATGAGCAGGCACAGGTCCGCCCCGTGGGCGCGCGCCTCCCACACCTGGTACGGCGTGACGACGAAGTCCTTGCGCAGCACCGGCACGTCGACCGCCGCGCGCACCGCCGTGAGGTCGGCGAGGCTGCCGCCGAAGCGCCGCTCCTCGGTGAGCACCGAGATCGCCGTGGCGCCGCCGGCCTCGTACTCGGACGCGAGCGCGGCCGGGTCGTCGATCGACGCCAGCGAGCCCTTGCTCGGGCTCGAGCGCTTGACCTCCGCGATGACCGCGACCGCCTCCTCGTCGTGCAGGTGGCACTCCTTGGCCGCCGGCTGCCGCGCGGCGCGCTCCTTCACGAGCGCCAGCGGCGTCTGCTCCTCGCGCGCGGCGAGGTCGATCCGTACCCCAGCGATGATGTCCTCGAGGACCGTCATGTCCCACCTCCCCCGTGGGTCCAACCCCGCGAACCCGTCCGGGTCATCGTAGGGCCGACCGGGGACCGGCCCCGTCACGCCCATCTGCTGGGACCGCGACGACCGGGCGAGCGGCGGTCACCGGCGCGTCAGGGCGCCAGCCACGGGGCGAGCGCGGGCACATTCCGGCCCACGGTGAACACGACCATCGCCACCACGACGGTCCAGAGCGCCCAGGGTGGGGCGGCCCAGCTGCGCGGCCGCCCGGTCCAGGCGCGCACCGTCCAGGCCAGCCACGAGGCGACGGCGAACGGCGCGAGCAGCAGCAGGAGCGGGTTCATGTCCCACGCCGCCGCGATGTCGAGGTGCATGAGGCTGTGCGTGGCGCGCAGCGTGCCGCAGCCGGTGCAGAAGAACCCCGTCAGCGTCAGCACCGGGCAGGTCGGGAAGTGCCCGGGCTCGTACGGGTCGGAAGCACCGACGACGATGGCCGCGGCGGAGGCCGCCGCGGCCATCGTCAGTGGAGCCAGGAGGGCGGCGCGTCGAGCGCGGCGCCCATGCGTCCTGGTGTGTCCGCCGGGTGCTCCCGCAGGTGGTGCAACCATCCGCGGGCCCGGGATCAGTACGTCGGGTCGTTCATGCCCGCCATGACCCCTGCGGCGACGAGGATGATGTACAGCAGGAGGCCGACGCCGCCGAGGATCGTCGCCCACAGCGAGAACTGCTTGGCCTTGCGGGACGACTCCTGCGCGCCCGCGGCGTCACCCTGCGCCCACTTGGTGTTCACCTGGGTCGAGAAGATGATCGCCGGGATGGCCAGCGGCCAGCACAGGAACACGGAGATGATCGCCCACACGAGGTAGTTCGAGGGCGGGCTGCCGGCGGGCTGGTAGCCCCCGCCACCGTACGAGGGGGGCGGCGGCGTGGAACCGTACGACGGCGTCGAGCCGTACGGGTCCGATCCGGTGGGCTCCTGGGGTCCGGGCGGTGTGCTCATGCACTCACTCCTGGTCTCTGGGGATTCACGACGCGGCTTCGCCCGCGTCGTGGTGACCGGCCTTCTGGCCGGGCTGGCCGAACCCGAGCATCTTCAGGACCCGTCCGAGGACGAGGCCGAGAAGGATGACGACGAGCCCGGCCCAGAACAACCACGACTCGGCCATGATCATGGCGATCGACGACACCACGGCACCGGCCAGCACCAGGATCACGGTGACCCAGGCGGCGGTCGTGTGACCGTGGTTGCGTGGCGGAGCGGCCGGCGGCAGGTAGCTGACCTCGCCGGTCGCCTCGTTGGTCTCTCGCATTGCGTTCAGTGCCTTTCGTGGAAGTGGACGCGAGCCTATCCAAAGTGCCCGTGCGCGTCGCACCGAGCGGGAGCCCGTGTCGGGTGAGTTTCTCGAAGTGAGGTCGGTGGACCCGGACTCGTCGCCCGGGAAGGGGACGGTCGGGTCAGGTGGGGTCCTCGCCGCGCGAGAGCGCGTCCCACGCGTCGAGGTCGTCGGCCGCGCGCTCCGGGGCGGGCTGCGCCGTCGTCGGGCGGGACGGCTCACCGGGTGCGGGTGCGGGCACCTCGTGCCGGTCGCTCCGGCGCGCCGGCCAGCGGCCGGCGCGCAC
>NZ_JACEXH010000058.1:0-17937 GCF_014525465.1 Actinotalea sp. JY-7885
GCTTCCTGGGCGGCCGCAGGGGCCTGCGCGGGCGCGGCCGCCTCGACGGGCGCGGGCTCCTCGGAGGGCTCCGCGACAGGCGCGTCCGGCTCCGCGGCAGGCGCGTCCGGCTCCGCGGCAGGCGCGTCCGGCTCCGCGACAGCCGCGTCGTCAGGCGCGGTGTCCTGGGCGAGCGGGGTCTCCGTGTCGGTGCCGGCGACGCCGGTCGTCTCCGTCTCGGTGACCTCGGCGGCCTCCGTGACCTCGGCGGCCTCGGTGGCCTCCGTGACCTCGGTGGTCTCCGTGGCCTCGGTGGTCTCCGCCACCACCTCGACGGGCGTCTCGGCCACCTGCTGCGTCTCGGTCTGCGACTCGACCGGAGCCTGCGGCTCGGTGGTCGTCTCCGGGGTGCCCTCGGGGCGCTCCTGCTCGGTCACTGGACCTCAACTCCTTCGATGGTGACCTCGGTCGCCGGTGTCTGACCGGTTCCCTCGGCGATGCCGGCATCGGCGACGGACTGCAGCACGTCCATGCCCTCGGTGATCCGTCCGAGCACGGTGTACCCGCCCACGCTGTCCGCGGGGATGGTCGAGTCCTCGTGCACGAGGAAGAACTGGCTCCCCATGCTGTCGGGTTCGCCCGTCCTCGCCATGGCCACCGTACCGGCCGGGTAGACATCGTCGGCGGGGGCGTTCTCCACCGGACCGAAGCGGTACGCGGGCCCGCCCGTGCCGTCACCGTTCGGGTCGCCGCACTGCAGGACGGCGATCCCGGCGCTCTCGGTGGTCGTCAGGCGGTGGCAGGTGGTGCCGTCGAAGAACCCCTCGCGCGCCAGCGTGACGAACGAGGCGACGGCCTGCGGCGCCGCGGCGCCGTCGAGCTCGAGCACCAGGTCCCCGGCCGTCGTGGTCAGCCGGCCGGTCCACGTGCGGTTCTCCGCGAGCGCCGGGTCCGGCGGGGCCGCCGCGGGATCGTCGGCCGTCGTCGGCTCCGGGGTGGTCGTCGGCTCGGCGGTGGGCGTCGGGCTCGTGCCCGTCCTGCTCGAGTCGTCCGCGCTCTGGCTGTTCCAGACGACGAGCGCGACGAGGGCGACGAGGGCCACGGCGCCCAGCACCGCACCCGTGATGATGCGCCGACGGCGACGCTGCGCCTGGAGCTCGGCCTGCCGGGCGAGCCACTTCTCGTGGCGTCGTCGGGCGTACTCCCGCTCGCGCTTGCTCGGCGCCACCACCACTCCCGTCTCTCGCGCGCGGGGGCCCGCACGAGCGGCCCGGGGACCGAGCCGCATGATCACCCGCGCGTCGTCGGGCCGCGGACAGTCTAGGCAGCAGGGGAGCGCCTCAGCCCGGCGGACGGGGCCCCGCACGTCACGGTCCGGTCTCGGTCCGTGGCTAGGCTCGAGGACGTGATCCTGCGGACCCTCGTCGCCCCCCTGCTGGGCGCCTGCTGCCACGTGCTCGTCGACGACGACCGCTGCGTGGTCGTCGACCCGGGAGCGGGCGTCGCCGACGACGTCGTCGCGCTCGTCGAGCGGGAGGGCTGGCGGCCCGCGGGCGTGCTCCTGACCCACGGTCACGTCGATCACACGTGGGACGCGGCGCAGCTGGGGGAGCGCCTCGGCGTCGCGGTGCACGTGCACGTCGAGGACGCGTACCGCCTCGAGGACCCGTTCGGGTCCCTGGGACCGCTCGGTGACCAGCTCGCAGCCTTGGCCGGCGGCGCGCCGCCGGCGCCGCGCGACGTCGTGACCTTCGCCGCCGACCCGGGCGAGCCGGTGCCGCTCGTCGTCGGCCGCGGCGACGCCGCCGTGGAGCTCCGAGCGCTGCACAGCCCCGGTCACACGCAGGGATCGACCGTCTACCTCGTGACCGGTGACGACGGGGTCCCGGCTGCCCTGACCGGCGACGTCCTCTTCGCGGGGACGATGGGTCGCACCGACCTGCCCGGAGGCGACGGCGACGCCATGGCGCGCACCCTGAGCCGGCTCGCCCGCCTCGACCCGGCGACGGTCATCCACCCCGGGCACGGCGGGACGTCGACCATCGCGGTGGAGCTGGCGACCAACCCGTACCTGCGCGCGACCTAGGATCGGGCACCATGGCCCGTCCCACACCCCTGTCCGGTTTCCCCGAGTGGCTCCCCGCGGAGCGCCTGGTCGAGCAGCACGTGCTCGACGTCCTGCGGCGCACGTTCGAGCTCCACGGGTTCGCCGGCATCGAGACCCGCGCGGTCGAGCCGCTCGACCAGCTCCTGCGCAAGGGCGAGACCTCCAAGGAGGTCTACACGCTGCACCGGCTCCAGGAGGACCCGGCCGCCGGCGGCGAGGGCGCGGGCCTGGGACTGCACTTCGACCTCACGGTGCCCTTCGCGCGGTACGTGCTCGAGAACGCCGGGAAGCTCGCCTTCCCCTTCCGCCGCTACCAGATCCAGAAGGTCTGGCGCGGCGAGCGCCCGCAGGAGGGGCGCTTCCGCGAGTTCACGCAGGCGGACATCGACGTCGTCGGCCAGGGCGAGCTGCCCTATCACCTGGAGGTGGAGCTCCCGCTGGTCATCGCGGAGGCGTTCGCCGCGCTGCGCGACGTCGGCGTGCCGCCCGTGCGGATCCTCGTCAACAACCGCCGGGTCATGGAGGGCTTCGCGCTCGGCCTGGGCCTCGCGGACGTGGAGCCGGTGCTCCGCTCGCTCGACAAGCTCGACAAGATCGGCGCCGACGCCGTCGCGACGCTCCTGCGCGACCAGGCGGGTGCCGACGACGCCCAGGCGGCCGCGATGCTCGAGCTCGCCGCGGTGCGCGGTGAGGACGAGTCGGTGGTGCAGGACGTGCGAGGGCTCGCCGAGCGCCACGGTGCCGGGGGAGAGCTGCTCGACCAAGGGCTCGCCGAGCTCGGCGCCCTCATGGCCTCGGCGGCGCGGCGCGCGCGCGGCGTGATCGTCGCCGACCTCAAGATCGCCCGCGGCCTGGACTACTACACCGGGTCCGTCTACGAGACCGTGCTGGTGGGGCACGAGGACCTGGGGTCGATCTGCTCGGGCGGTCGCTACGACGCGCTCGCGTCCGACGGCGCGAACACCTACCCGGGTGTCGGCCTGTCGGTCGGCGTCTCGCGGCTGGTCTCGCGCCTGCTCGCGGGCGGCCTCGTCCGTGCCACGCGGTCGGTGCCGAGCGCGGTGCTCGTCGCGGTCACCTCCGAGGAGACGCGTGCGGCGAGCGACGCGGTCGCGGTCGCGCTGCGGGCCCGCGGCATCCCGGTCGAGGTGGCGCCCGCGGCCGCGAAGTTCGGCAAGCAGATCCGGCACGCGGACCGGCGGGGCATCCCGTTCGTCTGGTTCCCGGCCGACCCCTCCGCCGAGCCGCAGGCCGTCGACCAGGTCAAGGACATCCGCAGCGGCGAGCAGGTCGACGCCGACGCCGCCGTGTGGGCCCCGCCCGCCGAGGACCTGCTGCCGCGCGTCGCCGCCACGGAGTGACCGCTTGACGAGGCGGTCGAACGCGTGTTCGACTGCCTCGCATGAGGTGGGACGGCCAGCGGATCGGCGCCGACGACGGCGCGCTCCCTGACCTCGCGCGCCCGGACCTGGCCCTCCAGGGCCTCGTCCGCAGCGTGCGGACGCCGGACTTCGCCGGGGTGACGTTCCACGAGGTGGCGGCCAGGAGCGCGCTCAACAAGGTGCCTGCGGCGTCGTCCATGCCCTTCCGCTGGACGATCAACCCGATGCGCGGATGCCTCCATGCGTGTGTGTACTGCTTCGCCCGGCCCACGCACGAGTACCTCGACCTCGACGCGGGGCGGGACTTCGAGACGCAGATCGTCGTCAAGACCAACGTCGTCGAGGTCCTGCGCGCGGAGCTGGCGCGGCCGTCGTGGCGCCGGGAGCACGTCGCGCTCGGGACCAACACCGACCCGTACCAGCGGGCCGAGGGCCGCTACCGGCTGATGCCGGGGATCATCGACGCGCTGGCGTCGTCCGGTACGCCGTTCTCGATCCTCACCAAGGGCACGCTCCTCAAACGGGACATCCCCCTGCTCGCCGAGGCCCAGCGCCGCGTGCCGGTCGGCATGGCGATCTCGCTCGCGGTGCTCGACTCCGGGCTCCAGCAGTCCGTGGAGCCGGGCACCCCGACGCCCCGAGCGCGCCTCGACCTGATCCGTGCGCTGCGCGACGCCGGCCTGCCGTGCGGCGTCCTCGTCGCGCCGGTCATGCCCTGGCTCACGGACTCCGTCGAGCACCTCGACGCGCTCCTCACCGAGCTCGCGGCCGCGGGCGCCACCGGCGTCACGGCGCTGCCGCTGCACCTGCGCGGGTCGGTCAAGCCGTGGTTCCTGCGCTGGCTCGCGTCCGAGCGGCCGGACCTCGTGGGTCGCTACCGCAGGCTCTACGGATCGGGCGCGTACGTCTCCGCCGAGTACAAGGACTGGCTGCACGCGCGACTGCGGCCGCTGCTGGAGCGCCACGGCTTCGCGACGTCGGACCACCGGGCCGCCGACGGTGCCGTGCGAGCAGAGGAGGGCTCGTACCCGCTCGGGAGCATGGCGGGCTGGGACGCGGACCGCGCCCCGGCCGCGCTCGACGTCGGGCCCATGCAGCCGGCGCTCTTCTGAGGCGCGGTCAGCCCTGCTCGTCCGGCAGGGGCGCTGTGTCCTCCTCCGGCTCGAAGCTGGACGGCTCGCCCAGGCCGATGGCCACGCCCTCGTCGCCCATGCCCGCCGTGTCGGCCGACGCGCCGTCCCCGTGCGCGGCGGCGACCTCGTCGGCCCCGCCCGGCTCGCTCGTCGCGTCGTGTCCCGTGCTCGTGTGCTCGCTCATCTCCCCATGGTGCGTCCGGCCCGCGAACCGCGCGCGTCCTGGGGGCGAACCGTCCGCGGGTGTCAGGACTGCGCGAGCCGCGCCGGGAAGCCGCCGGTGGCGACGGGGCCCCACCGCTCGATCGTGACCCGGATGATCGACTTGCCCTGGTCGACCATCGCCCGGCGGTACTCGTCCCAGTCCGGGTGCTCGCCCGCGATGTTGCGGTAGTACTCGACGAGCGGTTCGACGGAGTCCGGCAGGTCGAGCACCTCGGCGGTGCCGTCGACCTGGACCCACGGGTCCCAGTCGTCCGAGACCACACACAGGCTCACGGCGGGGTCCCGGCGGGCGTTGACCGCCTTCGCGCGGTCCGGGTAGGTCGAGACGACCACGCGCCCGGCGTCGTCCACGCCGCAGGTGACGGGTGACATCTGCGGGCTGCCGTCGCGCCGGCGGGTGAGCAGGACGGCGTGGTGGCGCGGGCGCAGGAACTCGAGCAGCTGCTCGCGGTCGACGCGGTCGGCGGTGGCGATGCGGCGGGCCATGGGTTCCTCCTGGTGACGTGGGGCGAGCGCCAGTCTGCCGCGTGGCCCGCCACTAGACTCGTCGGGGCCCGACGACGTCGGCCCACGCGCACCACCCGTACCGCAGAACCCGTCTGGAAGGACGACCGTGCTCCGCACCCACACCGCCGGCTCCCTGCGAGCCGAGCACATCGGTCAGACCGTCACGCTCACGGGCTGGGTCGACCGGCGGCGCGACCACGGTGGCGTGGCCTTCATCGACCTGCGCGACGCCTCGGGCATCGCCCAGGTCGTGATCCGAGACGAGGCCGTCGCGCACGGTCTGCGCAACGAGTACGTGCTCCAGGTGACCGGCGAGGTCGGCCGCCGCCCGGAGGGCAACGAGAACACGAACCTCGCGACCGGCGAGGTCGAGGTGACGGCCGCCGAGGTCGTCGTCCTGAACGAGTCGGCGCCCCTGCCGTTCCAGGTCTCCTCTGCGCTCGACGAGACGGTCGGCGAGGAGGCGCGCCTGAAGTACCGCTACCTCGACCTGCGCCGCCCGGCGCCGGCCCGCGCGCTGCGGCTGCGCGCCCAGGCCAACGCGGCGGCGCGCCGCGTCCTGGACGCCCAGGACTTCGTGGAGATCGAGACGCCCACCCTCACGCGCTCGACGCCCGAGGGTGCGCGCGACTTCGTCGTCCCCGCCCGGCTCTCGCCCGGCTCCTGGTACGCCCTGCCGCAGTCGCCGCAGCTGTTCAAGCAGCTGCTCATGGTCGCCGGCATGGAGCGCTACTACCAGATCGCCCGCTGCTACCGCGACGAGGACTTCCGCGCCGACCGCCAGCCGGAGTTCACCCAGCTCGACGTCGAGATGAGCTTCGTCGAGGAGGACGACGTCATCGCGCTGGCCGAGCAGGTGCTCGTCGCGCTGTGGGAGCTCATCGGGTACACGATCCCGACGCCGATCCCGCGCATGACCTTCGCCGACGCCATGGCGCGCTACGGCAGCGACAAGCCGGACCTGCGCTTCGGCCTCGAGCTGGTCGAGCTCACCGACTACTTCCGCGAGACGCCCTTCCGCGTGTTCCAGGCGCCGTACGTCGGCGCCGTCGTCATGCCCGGGGGCGGCTCGCAGCCCCGCCGCACGTTCGACGCGTGGCAGGAGTGGGCCAAGCAGCGCGGCGCCAAGGGCCTCGCCTACGTCACGGTGGGCGAGGACGGCGAGCTCGGCGGCCCGGTCGCCAAGAACCTGTCCGACGCCGAGCGTGCCGGTCTGGTGCAGGCCGTCGGCGCGAGCCCCGGCGACTGCGTCTTCTTCGCGGCCGGGAAGGTGTCCGAGGCGCGCGCGCTCCTCGGCGCGGCGCGCCTGGAGATCGGCCGTCGCGTCGGCCTCATCGACGACTCGCAGTGGTCGTTCGTGTGGGTCGTGGACGCGCCCCTGTTCAAGCCGACGGGCGAGGACGACGACGTCGCCGTCGGCGGTGGCTCGTGGACGGCGGTGCACCACGCCTTCACGTCCCCCACGCCGGACTGGATCGACCGGTTCGAGGAGGACCCGGGCAACGCGCTCGCCTACGCCTACGACATCGTCTGCAACGGGAACGAGATCGGTGGCGGCTCGATCCGTATCCACCGCCGGGACGTCCAGCAGCGCGTGTTCGAGGTCATGGGCATCGGCGAGCAGGAGGCGCAGGAGAAGTTCGGCTTCCTCCTCGACGCGTTCGCGTTCGGCGCGCCGCCGCACGGCGGCATCGCGTTCGGCTGGGACCGCATCCTCACGCTGCTCACCGGCTCGGAGTCCATCCGCGACGTCATCGCGTTCCCCAAGTCGGGCGGCGGCTACGACCCCCTGACGGGTGCCCCGGCACCCATCACGGCCGAGCAGCGCAAGGAGGCCGGCGTGGATGCGAAGCCCGAGGGCAAGGCGGCGGCGAACGCACCGGTGGGCGGACGTCCGTCCCCCGCCGGAGGCGGCCCGGCGGCGGAGGGCGCGCAGGGAGCGGGCGCCTGACCGGGGTCGGCGCCGACGCCTTCGGCCCCGCCTGGCGCCAGGACCGGATGCTCCTGGGCGACCGGGTGCGCTGGGCGACAGTCGAGGTCGAGACGTCACCCGACCCGCGCGACGCGGTGCTCGTCGCCGTCGTGCGCGAGCAGCGCACGACGCTCCTGGCCCGCGGCGACGCGCACGCGGCCCGCGAGCTGGTGCGCGACCGGGTCGCGCGGCGGTCCGCCGCCGGCGCGGACACGGCTGTCGGCTGGATGAGCCTGCCGCGCGGCGACGACGTCGACCCCGCGGTGCTGGACCGCCTGGGTCTCGCCCCGTTCTCGACCTGGGACTGGCTGGCGACCGAGGCGGAGCCGCCCCGCACGGACGCTGAGGACGTCGTCGCGCGCCTGGACCCGCGCGCCGACGACGCGGCG
The DNA here is from genome assembly GCF_014525465.1 of Actinotalea sp. JY-7885. Lineage (NCBI taxonomy): Bacteria > Bacillati > Actinomycetota > Actinomycetes > Micrococcales > Cellulomonadaceae > Actinotalea > Actinotalea sp. JY-7885. The sequence goes on from NZ_JACEXH010000058.1 coordinate 7,695, forward strand.
ATCCGCGCGTGCCTCGCCGCAGCGAACCCCGGCACGACCGCCGACCCGCTCGGGCACGAGGAGGCCGCCTGGTACGGCGTGCGCGACGGCCACCGGCTGGTCGGCGTCGTCGGCGCGGCGCTGCGCGGCGGCCGGAACGACGACGACCACTCCTGGCACCTGCACGGGCTCGGGGTGCGGCCCGAGGCGCGGTCCCGGGGCCTGGGCGCCGCCCTCACGGCCGCGGTGACGCGCGCGGGCCTGCGCGAGGGCGCCACCTGGGTGTCCCTGGGCATGTTCGCCGACAACGACGTGGCCCGGCGCCTGTACGAGCGCCTGGGCTTCGTCACCGAGGCGGAGTTCGCGTCCTTCGGCCCGCTCGGTGCGCGCCGCCCACCGACCTGAGGCTCACCAGCGGCGCGGCGGCTCGATCTCGCCGCTGAACCCGCGGTGACGGGGGCGTCCGGCGTCCGTGGGACCGGACGCGTCGCTCGTGCCGGGCCGGGGGCCGCCCGAGCCGCGTGCGGTGGCGACCCGCCTCCACGCCCACACGGCGGCTGCCGCCAGGCCCGCGGTGACGAGCCCCGTCGACCACCACCGCATGGCGTCCAGGGGTTCCCCGCCGCGGAGGGCAGCGACGAGCATGGTGGTCGCGTGGAGCCCGGCCCAGAGCGTCAGGACGCCGGCCAGCAGCAGGCGGGCGCCGAAACGGGGTGGCGTCTCGGGCGTGGGCACGGGACTCCTCAGTGGGCGAGGTCGACGCGCTGCTGGAGGCGCCGCAGGGGACCGGGGGCCCACCAGTTGTACTTCCCGAGCAGCGTCATGGTGGCCGGGACGAGCAGCATCCGGACCAGGGTCGCGTCGATGAGCACGGCGACGGCGAGCGAGAAGCCCACCTCCTTGATCACCAGCAGCTCGCCGACCACGAAGCCGGCGAACACCACGATGATGATCAGCGCGGCGGACGTGATGATCCGGCCGGACCGCTGCAGCCCGAGGCGCACGGCGTCGTCGTTGGTGGCACCGCCGTCCCACAGCTCCTTGATCCGCGAGAGCAGGAACACCTCGTAGTCCATCGCGAGGCCGAAGCCGAACGCGATGACGAGCGCCACGACGTACGTCTCGATCCCGCCCGTCGGCGTGAACCGCAGCAGGTCGGCGAGGTGGCCGTCCTGGAACACCCACACGAGCACGCCGAGCGAGGCGAGCAGCGAGAGCGCATTGGTCAGCAGCGCCTTGAGCGGGATGACCAGCGACCCGGTCATGAGGAACAGCAGCACGAAGGTGGCCAGCACCACGATGCCGGCGGCCCACGGTGCGCGGTCGGCGAGGGCGCCGGTGAAGTCGATCTGGTTGGCCGCCTGCCCGGTGACCCAGACGGGGAAGGGCGCGTCGACGGCCCGCACCTCGTCGACGACGGCGCGGGCGACCGCTCCGCCGGCGTCGTCGGTGTCCGGGCGGACGCCCACGACCACGTAGGCGCCGGTCGGCGCCGGCGGGTCCACGGAGGCGACCTCGTCCAGCTCCGCGAGGCCCTCGGCCCACGCGGCGACCTCCTCGAGCGGGCCCTGGGCGACCACCACGACCGCGGGCGTCGCCGAGGCGGGGTAGTTCTCGCCGATCGTCTGGACGTACGCGCGCTGGTCGGAGTTGCGGGGGAGGAGCTCCACCGTGGAGTTGCGGAGCTCCATGTGCGCGGCCGGCGACGCGAGCAGCCCCAGGACCGCGATGCTCCCGACCAGCACGAGCCAGGGCCGGCGCTGCACCCACGCGGCGAGGCGTGAGAAGACGCCCTCCTCCGAGACGACGTCGCCCGTGCGCTCTAGGACGCGGCGCAGGCCGGGGACGCGGCTGATCAGGCCCGGGCGCACGAGCCGGCGCCCCGCGAGCACCAGCAGGGCGGGCACGAGGGTGAGGGCCGTCGAGACGGCCACGAGGATCACGGCGACGCCCGCCGAGCCGAAGGCGCGCAGGATCGCCGGCTCGAAGACGACCAGGCCGAGGATCGAGATCGCCACGGTGAGCGCCGAGAACGCCACGGTGCGCCCCGCCGTCTGCATGGTGCGGCGCAGGGCGGCCTCGACCGCGGGGTCGCCCCGCCCGCGGCGCCGGCGCCCGGTGGTGGGCTCGTCGAGGGCGGACAGCTCCTCGCGGAAGCGGGACACGATCAGCAGGCCGTAGTCGATGGAGAGCCCGAGGCCGAGCAGGGTCACGACGTTGACGACCGAGGAGTCCATGTCGAGCCAGTGCGACAGCCCGTAGACCGCGCCGAGGCCGCCGGCGATCGAGGCGATCGCGCCCGCCATGGGCATCGCGGCGGACAGGAAGCCGCCGAACACGAGCACCATGACCAGCAGCGCGATGGGCAGCGCCACGGCCTCGCCCGTCGCGAGGTCCTTCTCGACCTGCCCCGTGATCTCCTCGAAGATCAGGGACGTGCCGCCCACCTGCCCGGTGACGTCCGGGTCGACGTCGGCCAGGGCGCCGACGAGGCCCTCGAGCCGGTCCTGCACCTCGGCGAGCGCCGTGTCCTGGCGGGTCTCGCTCAGGTCGGGCTCGAGCTCGACGACGACGAGGAAGCCCTCGCCGTCGGCCGCGAGCAGCGGGGCGACGGCCGGGCTCTGCGGGCCCTCCGGGAGCATGTAGGGGTCGATCACGGCCCCGACCCCGTCGATCGCCAGCAGCTCCTCGCGTGCCGCGGCGAGCGGCTCGGCGACGTCGGGCGCGAGCGGGTCGATGCGTTCGACGGCGAGCGTCAGGCTCGGCCCCGTGGTGGCGGCGTCGGCGAGGATGTCGTCCGCCTGCGCGCTCTCGGAGCCCGGCACCTGCGGGGCGCCCGTCGACAGGCGCTCGAAGAGGTTCTGCCCGCCGACCCCGACGAGCGCGAGGGCGAAGCAGAGCACGGCGAGGACCGCCCAGACGACGATCGTGCGACGTGGGTGACGCGCGATGACGCGGCCGAGGGTGTCGAACACACGGCCAGCATCCCAGGCTCGCGCACCACCACGCACCGCGAGCCGCCGTGAGGTGCGTCCCGGCCCTGGCTGCGGCACGCCGGCACCGGTCGCGTGCGTAGGCTCCGGGCACGGACCTGTTCGACGCCACCACCTCCACGGGGCAGGGGCTCCCGGGCGTCAGCAGCAGCACACCGCTCGCCGTGCGGATGCGGCCGCGCGTGCTCGCCGAGGTGGCCGGCCAGCAGCACCTCCTCGCGCCCGGCTCCCCGCTGCGGCGCCTCGTCGAGCCCGCGGACGACGCCTCGCGCCGTGCCGCGCCGTCGTCGGTCGTGCTCTGGGGGCCGCCCGGGACGGGCAAGACGACGCTCGCCTACCTCGTCGCGGCGACGTCGGGCCGCCGGTTCGTCGAGCTCTCGGGCGTGACGTCCGGCGTCAAGGACGTGCGGGCAGTCGTCGAAGACGCCCGGCGGCGCCTCGCGACGGGCGGCGCCGAGACCGTCCTGTTCATCGACGAGGTGCACCGCTTCTCCACGACGCAGCAGGACGCGCTCCTGCCCAGCGTCGAGAACCGCTGGGTCACGCTGGTGGCGGCGACCACGGAGAACCCGAGCTTCTCGGTGAACTCGCCCCTGCTGTCGCGCTCGCTCCTGCTGACCCTGCGTCCCCTCACGACCGACGACGTCCGCACGCTGGTCCGGCGTGCGGTGGCGGACGAGCGCGGGCTCGGGGGGAGCGTGGAGCTGGCCGAGGACGCCGAGGAGCACCTCCTGCGGCTCGCGGGCGGCGACGCGCGCAAGGCGCTGACCATCCTCGAGGCGGCGGCCGGTGCGGCCCTCGAGGCGCACCGGGGCGGTGACGTCGCCGTCGTCGACCTCGCGACCGTCGAGAGCGCCATCGACGTCGCGGCGGTCCGCTACGACCGCGCCGGGGACCAGCACTACGACGTCATCAGCGCGTTCATCAAGTCGATGCGCGGCTCCGACGTCGACGCGGCACTGCACTACCTGGCGCGCATGGTCGTGGCGGGGGAGGACCCGCGGTTCATCGCGCGACGCATCGTCATCGCGGCGGCCGAGGAGGTCGGCATGGCGGACCCGTCGGCGCTGCAGACCGCCGTGGCCGCGGCGCAGGCCGTCGCGCTCATCGGCATGCCGGAGGCGCGGATCATCCTGGCGGAGGCCGTCGTGCACGTGGCGACGGCACCGAAGTCCAACGCGTCGTACAAGGCGATCGACGCCGCGATCGCCGACGTCCGGGCCGGCAAGGTCGGGACGGTGCCGCCCCACCTGCGCGACGCGCACTACGCCGGGGCGCAGAAGATCGGCCACGGTCAGGGCTACCGGTACGCCCACGACCAGCCGCACGCCGTGGCGGCCCAGCAGTACGCGCCCGACGAGCTCGACGGCGCCCGCTACTACGAGCCCACGGACCGGGGCTACGAGCGCGACGTCACGGCCCGCCTGGCCCGCATCCGCCAGATCCTCCACGACCGCTGACGCCCGCCCGTCCGGCCGCCCAGCCGGTTTTGGCACCGATCCGGGCGCCGACGCACCCGATTCGGTGCCAAAACGCATCCGCGGCGCGTCGGGCCGGCGGGTCCGGGACGCCGATCCGCGCCGCCGCCACCTCCGGCCACCTCCCGCCGGCCCCGCTGTGCGCGCCGCGTCGCCCACCCCCCGCAGGGCAGTTGTGGCACCGATCCAGCGCCGGCGCAGCCGGATCGGCGCCACAAGGCCGACGCGGCGGATGGGGGTGGGCGGGGCGGCTGGCCGGGTCCGCGGGGCGGCTGAGGCTGGGGCCGCCGGGCGGTGGCCCGGCGATTCAGCCGGTGCGGCGGGGTGGGTCAGCCGGTGCGGCGGGGTGGGTCAGCCGGTGCGGCGGGGTGGGTCAGCCGGGGCGGCGGGTGGCGAGGAGGGCGGCGATCTGGGCGACGACGTGCTGCGGCCGGTCGACGACGTCGTGCCAGGTGAAGCGCAGGACGGACCAACCGGCCGCGATGAGGCGGTTCTGCTTGTCGCGGTCCGCCTGGAACTCGGTGACGGCGTGATAGCGGAACCCGTCGACCTCGATGACGAGGCGCTCGGCGACGAAGGCGACGTCGGCGCGGCCGATGATCCCTGACGCGTCACGGATCGGGTGGTCCGCGCGCCAGCCCGTGAGTCCGTGACGGTCCAGGAGGCGGTGGAGCCGACGCTCCGCCGCGCTGAGCGCGCCCGCCCGGACGTCCTCGAGCGCCTGGCGGCGCTGCGTGTTGCCCCAGCGCCAGGGCCCGTCCCGCAGCGCCCGCTCGAGGACGCCGGCCGAGAGCAGCTGTCGCGTCGCCGCCCATGAGACGAGCCGCTCCGCGTCCGCCTGCGGCAGGCGCCCGACGCAGTCGAGCAGCGTGCGCGTCCGACCGGTGACAAGGGCCCCGTCCACCGACTCCACGTCGCCGCGACCGAGGGGGTAGCGGTGCGTCGCGATGCTGTGCCGGGAGGCGCGGCGACGTGGGACGAGGGCGTGGTCGACGACGTCGTCGGGTACCGGCAGGCCGTGGAAGCGGGCAGCGGTGCCCAGGCACGCGACCGCGTCGGGCCAGGTCAGGCCGATCGAGACCATCCGGCGCTCGGGCGTCGGTGCGGTGCCGCTCGCGGCGAACGCGTCGCCGCGGACGCGCACCCACTCGCCGGACGTGATCCGGCGCCGGACCTGGTCGGGCGTGGCCCCGGCCGCCCACGCCTGTCGCACCGTGAAGAGCCCGAGCTGGCGACGGGCGTCCGGAGGTGCCCAGCCCGGCGCGAGTCGTCCCATCGCCACACCGTGCCGCCCTGGACGCGACGACGGCGCGCGGGCCCCCGCCCGCTGTGGACAGCAACCCCTGTGGATGCGACCACCCGATCCGCCCCCCGCCGTCGCGGCCGCCGCCCCACCGCCGCCCCACCGCCCACCGCCGGTTATGGCACCGATCGGGGCGCCCGCGCACCGACATCGGTGCCAAAACCTGCGAAGGGTGGGTGGCGGGGGGCGTGGCGTGGTCGGGTCGGGCGTGGTCGGGTCGGGTGTGGTCGGGCGGCGTGGGCCGGCGTGGGGCGGCGAGGGTGGGCGGGGGACGGGGGTGCGGTAGTCTTGTCCGGTTGCCCGTCGCGGGCAGCCACCCTGGGGACCTCAGCCGCATCACGAAGGTTGGTCCCACACCCGCCGGAGACCGTCCGCTGCGGGATGTGCCACGACAACGACAGGAAGTACCACGTGTCCTCTGTGACCCGCGCGCGCCGCCAGGTGCGCCTCTCCCGGGCCCTCGGCCTGGCCCTGACCCCCAAGGCCGTCAAGCACTTCGAGAAGCGGCCCTACCCGCCCGGCGAGCACGGCCGCGCCCGTCGCCGCACCGAGTCGGACTACGCGGTGCGTCTGCGCGAGAAGCAGCGTCTGCGCGCCCAGTACGGCCTGCGCGAGAAGCAGATGGCCCGTGCGTTCGAGGACGCCCGCAAGACCCCCGGCCTGACCGGTGAGGCGCTGGTCGAGAACCTCGAGACCCGCCTCGACGCCCTGGTGCTCCGCTCCGGCTTCGCGCGGACGATCCTCCAGGCCCGCCAGGTCGTCGTGCACCGTCACGTGCTCGTCGACGGCAAGATCGTCGACCGCCCCTCCTTCCAGGTGAAGCCGGGCCAGACGCTCCAGATCAAGCCGCGCAGCCAGACGAGCGACCAGTTCCGCGTCGCCGCCGCCGGTGCCCACCGCGACGTCCTGCCGGCCGTCCCGGGCTACCTGGACGTCCAGCTCGAGAAGCTCTCGAGCCAGCTGACGCGCCGCCCCAAGCGCGCCGAGGTCCCCGTGACCTGCGAGGTCCAGCTGGTCGTCGAGTACTACTCGCGCTGACCGCACGCCGCACGAACGACGCCCCGTACCCCGGCAGCCGCCGGGTGCGGGGCGTCGTCGTTCGGCGGCCCGAAGGCCGGTAGTGTCGTCCCGGTCCCACGCCCCCCTCAGGAAGGACGCCCGCAATGTCTCTCGGTGACGTCGCCGGACTCATCGCCGCGATCGCCTTCGTCGGGCTCGTGGGCGTTCTCGCGGTGCCGCTCGTCAAGCTCGGCCGCACGTTCGACGCCGCCACGCAGTCGGTCAAGGACCTCACCGACCACACGGTGCCCGTCCTCGACGAGACGGCGACGACCGTCGCCTCCGCCAACGCGCAGCTCGGCAAGGTCGACACGATGACGACGTCGGCGGCCGAGATCAGCCAGAACGTCTCGGCCCTCACGGCGCTCGTCTCCGCCACCGTCGGCGGGCCGCTCATCAAGGTCGCGGCCTTCTCCTACGGCGTGCGCCAGGCGCTGTCGGACCTCACGGCCCGGTTCAAGTGATGCGCCGCCTCTTCTGGATCGGGGTGGGCGCTGCGGGCGCCGTCGTGCTCGTCGACCGGGCTCGCCGCGCCGCGCGGCGCTACACCCCGGCCGGCGTCGCCGAGCAGGTCGAGGAGGCCGGTCAGCGCGCCGGCTCCGCCGTCCAGGGTGCGCTGGCGACCTTCCGCTCCGCGTTCGAGACGCGTGAGCGTGACCTCGTCGCCACGCTCCTCGTCCAGCCCGAGGGGGGCGACGCAGGCGCCGTCCTCAAGCGACGCGACCGCCAGGGCGAGGGCTACCTCGCCGGCCCGCGCGACGTGCCGGCGGACCGCCCCCGGGGCCGCGTCGACGACGACGATCCCCTGTACGACTTCTAACCTGAGACGGGCGGCGCGGTCCCGCGCCGCCCACCGCCGGAGCCGACGACGTCGGCCGAACCACCCGGCCGGGCGCGTCCCGGCCACAGACGTGAGGACACCATGCGGACCGCCGAGATCCGACGCCGTTGGCTCGACTACTTCGAGCAGCGCGACCACGCCGTCGTGCCGAGCTCGTCGCTGATCTCGCCGGACCCGTCGACCCTGTTCGTCATCGCCGGCATGGTGCCGTTCATCCCGTACATGCTCGGGCAGCAGACCCCGCCGTGGCAGCGCGCGACGAGCGTGCAGAAGTGCGTGCGCACCCTCGACATCGAGGAGGTCGGCAAGACCACGCGCCACGGCACGTTCTTCCAGATGAACGGCAACTTCTCCTTCGGGGACTACTTCAAGGAGGGGGCGATCTCCTACGCGTGGGAGCTCGTCACCGGTTCGCAGTCCGACGGCTTCCTCGGCTTCGACCCCGACAAGATCTGGGTCACCGTCTACGAGGACGACGACGAGGCGGCCCAGCTCTGGCGCCGGATCGCCGGGCTGCCCGACGAGCGCATCCAGCGCCGCGGCAAGAAGGACAACTACTGGCACACGGGCCAGCCCGGCCCGGCCGGTCCGTGCTCCGAGATCTACGTCGACCGGGGCCCGCAGTACGGCGCCGACGGCGGTCCCGTGGTCGACGAGGACCGGTTCCTGGAGATCTGGAACCTCGTCTTCATGCAGTACGCGATCGACGGCGTCCGTGCCAAGGACGACTTCGACATCGTGGGCGACCTGACGCAGAAGAACATCGACACCGGCATGGGCCTCGAGCGCGTCGCCTACCTGCTCCAGGGCGTCGACAACCTCTACGAGATCGACGAGGTGCGCCCGGTCATCGACGCGGCGTCGGAGATCTCGGGTCGCCGCTACGGCGCCGAGCGGGACGACGACGTGCGCATGCGCGTCGTGGCCGACCACGTGCGCTCCGCGCTCATGCTCATCGGTGACGGCATCACGCCCTCGAACGAGGGCCGCGGCTACGTGCTGCGGCGCCTGCTTCGCCGCTCGGTGCGCGCGATGCGGCTGCTGGGCGTCGACGAGCCGTCGATGCCGGCGCTGCTGCCGACGTCGATGAACGCGATGAAGCTCTCCTACCCGGAGCTCGAGACGGACTTCGCCCGCATCTCCCGCATCGCGTACGCGGAGGAGGAGGCGTTCCGCCGCACCCTCGTCTCCGGCACGACGATCCTCGACACGGCCGTCGCGCAGGTGAAGAAGCAGGGCGGCACGCGCCTGGCCGGCGAGCAGGCGTTCGCGCTGCACGACACCTACGGGTTCCCGATCGACCTGACGCTCGAGATGGCGCAGGAGCAGGGGCTGACGGTCGACGAGCAGGGCTTCCGCGACCTCATGAAGGCCCAGCGGGACCGGGCGCGCGCCGACGCGAAGTCCAAGAAGGGCAGCGCGGCGACGACGACGGGCTACCGCGAGCTGCGCGAGGCGGGCGCCACCGAGTTCACCGGCTACACCGAGCTCACGACGCCCTCGACCGTGCGCGGCCTGCTGCGCGACGGCGCCGTCGTGCCGCGCGCGCAGGAGGGCGAGACGGTCGACGTCGTGCTCGAGCGCACGCCGTTCTACGCCGAGTCCGGCGGCCAGGAGTCCGACGCGGGCGTCATCACGGCGGACGGCGCGCGCCTCGAGGTGCTCGACGTGCAGCGCCCGATCAAGGGCCTCGTGGTGCACACGGTGCGTGTCGCCGAGGGCGAGGTCGGTCCGGGCACCGAGGTGCTCGCGCAGGTCGACCCCGAGTGGCGGCTGGGTGCGCGCCAGGCGCACTCCGGGACGCACGTCGTGCACGCCGCGCTGCGCGAGGTGCTCGGACCGGACGCGCTGCAGTCGGGCTCCTACAACAAGCCCGGCTACCTGCGCCTGGACTTCTCCTGGAACCAGGCGCTGTCGCCGTCGGCCCGCAGCGAGGTCGAGGAGGTCGCCAACCGCGCGATCCGCAAGGACCTCGGCGTGTCCTGGCAGTACATGACGCTGCCGGAGGCGAGGGCGTGGGGCGCGATCGCGCTCTTCGGCGAGACCTACGACGAGCAGGTGCGGGTCGTGGAGATCGGCGGCCCGTGGTCGCGCGAGCTCTGCGGCGGCACGCACGTCGACCACTCGAGCCAGATCGGCCTCATCGCGCTGACGAGCGAGTCGTCCGTCGGCTCGGGTGCGCGCCGCGTCGAGGCGCTCGTCGGCATCGAGGCGTTCCACCACCTGGCACAGGAGCGGGCGCTCGTGGCGGCCCTGACGGACACCCTGAAGGTGCGCCCCGAGGACCTGCCCGAGCGCGTCGCGGGCGTCGTGGCACGGCTGCGCGAGGCGGAGAAGGAGCTCGCCGCGCTGCGCCAGGGGCGCCTGCTCGCCGCGGCGGCGGGCCTCGCGGAGGGCGCCCGGACCGTGGGCGGGACGCGGGTGGCCGCGTACGACGCGGGCGACGTCGGCTCCGCCGACGACCTGCGGACCCTCGCGCTCGACGTGCGCGGACGGCTGGGGGAGGACCCGGCTGTCGTCGCCGTCGGTGGCGTCGCGAAGGGCCGCCCGGTCGTGCTCGTGGCGACCAACGCGGCGGCCCGCGCGGCCG
>NZ_JACEXH010000059.1:0-17847 GCF_014525465.1 Actinotalea sp. JY-7885
CGGCCTCGCGCGCCTCCCAGAGCGCCCGCACGACGGCCAGGCGGCGTCGGTCGCGCACGGTCTGGAGCCCCGACGTCCGGCGCCACGGGTCGACCCGCGGCGGCGCGGGGGGCGCGGTGCGGACGGCCTCGAACTCCTGGCGCGCCCACTCGGCCTTGCCCGCAGCCTCCAGGCGCGCGCCCAGCTCGCGCCGCAGGTCCGTGAGCACCTCGACGTCGAGCGCGGCGTACAGCAGCCAGTCGCGCGGCAGCGGGCGGGTCGACCAGTCGACCGCGGAGTGCTCCTTGGCCAGGCCCAGGCCCAGGACGTCGGCGACCACGGCCGCCAGTCCGACGCGCGGCATGCCCAGCAGGCGGGCCGCGAGCTCGGTGTCGAAGACGGCGTCGGGCCGCAGCTGCTGCTCCGCGAGGCCCGGCAGGTCCTGCGACGCCGCGTGCAGGACCCACTCCACGCCCTGCAGCGCCTGGCCGATGCTCGACAGGTCGGGCAGGGCGATCGGGTCGATGAGGACGGTGCCGGCGCCGTCCCGGCGCAGCTGCACGAGGTAGGTCCGCTGCCCGTAGCGGTAGCCCGACGCGCGCTCCGCGTCGACCGCCACCGGGCCGGTGCCCGCGGCGAGCGCGGCGGCGGCCTCGGCGAGCGCGCCCGGGGTCTCCACGACGTCCGGGACGCCGTCCGCCGGCTCCCGCAGCGGGGTCACCTCCGGGGCGTGCGGGACGTCCGGAGCCTCCTCCGGATCGCTGGCGGCAGACTCGACGGAGGGGACGTGCGGCATGACGTCCAACCTACGTGCTGGGCGCCGCCCGGCGCGCCAGGCGCGCGCTCAGGCCAGGAGCTCGTTGCGGATCGCGTACGCGACCATCTCGGCGCGGTCGCCCGTGCCGACCTTGCGCGAGATGCGCGCCAGGTGGCTCTTGACCGTGAGCGCCGACAGGTCGAGGTGCTCGCCGATCTGGCGGTTCGAGCGGCCCTGCGCCACGAGGCCGAGGACCCCCAGCTCGCGCGCGGTGAGCTCGGGGCCCGGTGCGGGCGGCGCGACGGGCGGCTTGGCCGCGATGCGCACGGCCCCGGGGCTCTCGGCCGTTACCGCGCCGCGGACGCCGCCCCCGAGCAGGACGACGAGCTCGCGCCGTCCGGACTTGCGGGTGAGGAGCACGGCGCGGGTCGACTCCCGTCGACGCAGGGAGCGCACGAGCATGTGACCATCGCCGTCGGCGATCTCCGGCACCACGAGGCACAGCGGCCCGGTGCCCGGCGCGACCCGCGGGGAGGGCGGGTACGTGGGGCCCGCTGCCCGTGCCGCCCCGGTGACCGGTCGACGGGCAGGGGCGCGGTTCGCCGGTGTTGTCCGGACGTGCTCGACGGTCACGGGAAGCTCCACACTGCCAGGCGGGACGATCTGTGCTCCTGCTATCGGCAGGTTGTCCCGAGGGCTTGAGCCCCGATTCCCGACCGCCTTCAGCGGCGCCGGCCCAGCGTGGAGACGCCGTCCGGCAGGGGCGGCAGACCGGCCGCCTGGCACAGGAGCGTGGCCCAGGCGCCCAGGTGCGCGCCCGCCTCGCCCTCGGGGGACCAGGAGGCGCGGATCTCGACCTCGGACTCGGACTCGCGCTCGGCGAGGGTCCCGAACGTCTCGGAGGCCACGCGGGTGACCGTCCCGCCCAGGGCGTGGTGCGGCACGTCCGCGAGCGCCTCGGTGACCCACGACCAGGCCGCCTCGCACAGCAGCGGGTCCGAGCCGGTCTCGGGGTCGAGCGTCGCCCGCACGAGCGTCACCGCACGGAAGGTGCCGTCCCACGCCTCCTGGCCAGCCGGGTCGTGGAGGAGGACGAAGCGGCCGGACGCTGCGTCGTCGTCGGGCCCGGTGCCGGAGCCGGCGACGTCGGCCGTGAGGGCGACGGCGTACGGGGCGATGCGCGCGGGAGCCGGGATCTCGGTGAGACGGACCTCGGGACGCAGCCGCTCGTCCCGCAGGGCGTGCAACGCGCGCACGAACTCCTGTGGCACTCCGGCGCCGGCGGTGATCACGTCTCGCAGAGTACGTGCGAGGTCCGACACCGGCGGGGACCGCCGCGCGGACACCCCGGAGCGTCACCTGCGTGCCTCGGTAGGCTGGCCCGAACCGTCACCTCCCGAAGGGAAGTCCTCGAGCATGACTGCACGCGCGCAGATCGGTGTCACCGGGTTGGCCGTCATGGGTCGCAACCTCGCGAGGAACTTCGCCCGTCACGGGTACACGGTCGCCGTGCACAACCGGTCCTACGCGAAGACCGAGTCGCTCATCGCGGACCACGGCGACGAGGGCGACTTCGTCCCGTCGCAGACGATGGCCGACTTCGTCGCCTCGCTCGAGCGCCCGCGCAAGGTCGTCATCATGGTCAAGGCGGGCGGCCCGACGGACGCGGTCATCGCCGAGCTGGTGCCCCTCCTGGAGGAGGGCGACATCGTCATCGACGCGGGCAACGCGCACTTCCCCGACACGCGCCGCCGCGAGGCCGAGCTCAAGGCGCACGGCCTGCACTTCGTCGGCACGGGCGTCTCGGGCGGTGAGGAGGGCGCGCTCCTCGGCCCCAGCATCATGCCGGGCGGCTCGCGCGAGTCGTACGAGTGGCTCGGCCCGATCCTCGAGGACATCTCGGCCAAGGTCGACGGCGTGCCGTGCTGCACGTACGTGGGCTCGGACGGCGCGGGCCACTTCGTCAAGATGGTCCACAACGGCATCGAGTACGCGGACATGCAGCTCATCGCCGAGGCGTACGACCTCCTCAAGCACGGGCTGGGTGCGTCCGCCCCGGAGATCGGCGAGATCTTCGCCGAGTGGAACACCGGCGACCTCGAGTCGTTCCTCATCGAGATCACGGCCGAGGTGCTCGCGCACACCGACGCGGCGACGGGCCTGCCGTTCGTCGACGTCATCCTCGACCAGGCGGAGCAGAAGGGCACGGGCCGCTGGACGGTCCAGAACGCGCTCGACCTCGGGGTCCCGATCACGGGCATCGCCGAGGCGACGTTCGCGCGCGCCCTGTCGGGCTCCGTGCCGCAGCGCACCGCCGCGCGGGGGGTCCTGCTCGCCGACGCGCAGGCGTGGGACATCGCCGACCGGGAGGCGTTCGTCGAGGACGTGCGGCTGGCGCTCTACGCCTCCAAGGTCGTCGCGTACTCGCAGGGCTTCGACCAGATCGCGGCCGCGTCGGCCGAGTACGGCTGGGACATCGACCGCGGCGCCATGGCGCGGATCTGGCGGGGCGGCTGCATCATCCGGGCGCGCTTCCTCAACCGGATCACCGAGGCCTACGAGCGCCGGCCGGACCTGCCGCTGCTGCTCGCTGACGACTACTTCTCGTCCGCCGTGGGCAACGGCGTCGCCGCGTGGCGCCGGATCGTCGCGGCGGCGGCGCTCAACGGCGTCCCGACGCCCGCGTTCTCCTCCTCGCTCGCGTACTACGACGGGGTGCGTGCCGAGCGGCTGCCGGCCAACCTCATCCAGGCGCAGCGCGACTTCTTCGGGGCCCACACCTACCGCCGGACCGACCGCGAGGGGACCTTCCACACCGAGTGGACGCTCGACCGGTCCGAGAGCCCCGCGTGACCCAGGGCTCCGGCACGGCGGGAGGGCTCGCGCCCGCGCCGCCGCTGATCACGCGCGCGGAGGGTCGCTCGGCCGGGGGGCGGGCGTTCCAGCCCGTCATCCTCGGCGCCGACATCGGCGTGTACGCGCTCGCGCGCGCCTTCCACGAGGGGTACGGCGCGCGGTCGGTCGTCGTCAGCATGACGGTGACCGGCCCCGTCGCCGACTCGACGATCCTCGAGAACGTCGTGCTGGGCGGGGACGCGACGCCCGAGGACCTCCTGGCCGCGCTGCGGGACGTCGCCGCGCGCTTCGCGGGGGACCCGGACGCGCCCCAGCTGCTGCTGCTCGCCAACACGGACTGGCTGGTGCGGTTCCTGGTGACGCACCGCGCCGAGCTCGAGCAGTGGTACACCGTGCCGTTCCTGGGCGAGGAGCTGCTCGGCCGGCTCGCGGACAAGGCCAGCTTCGCGGAGCTGTGCACCGAGCTCGGCATCGCGACCCCGCGCACGGTGGTGCAGGACTTCACGACGGCCGACGACGCGGGCTGGGCGCCCGTCGGGGTGGACCTGCCCTTCCCGGTCATCGCCAAGGCGGCCAACAGCGCGGACTACGAGCGGCTGAGCTTCGCGGGCAAGAAGAAGGTCTACCAGGTCGATTCGGCGCCCGAGCTGGCGGCGCTGTGGGTGACGCTGCGCGACGCCGGCTTCCGGGGCCGCTTCGTCGTGCAGGAGATGGTCCCGGGCGACGACACGCAGATGCGCTCGATCACCTGCTACGTCGACACGCGCGGGGTCGTGACGATGTCCTGCTGCGCGCACGTGCTCCTCGAGGAGCACACGCCCAGCGGGCTCGGGAACCCGGCCGCGATGATCACCGGGCGGTTCGACGACATGCTCGAGCAGGCGCAGCGGCTGCTCGTGAGCACCGGCTACGTGGGCTTCGCCAACTTCGACGTCAAGGTGGACCCGCGTGACGGGTCCGCCCAGTTCTTCGAGGTGAACCCGCGCATCGGGCGCAACAACCACTACGTCCTCGCGGCAGGTGCCAACCCGGCGCGCTTCCTCGTGGCGGACCGGGTCGACGGCGAGGCCGTGGCGCCGGTGTCGGTCGAGCGCGAGGTGCTCTACTCGATCGTCCCGCACCGCCTCCTGCTGCGGTACGTCCTGGACCCCGCGCTGCGCGCGAAGGTCCAGGACCTCATCCGACGCCGCGCGACGGCGCACCCGCTGCGCTACCGCGCCGAGACGCGCCTGCGTCGGCGCCTGTACGTGGCGGCGGCGGCGGTCAACCAGGTGCGCAAGTTCCGCCGGTACTACCCGGAGGTCACCGGGACCGGCCTGTAGCGGCGCGGCGGGACGTCGCCCGCTGCTGCTGCCACGCGCGCCGCAACCCTCGTACCGTCGGACCATGCCCTGCCGACTGACGGCCCTCGCGTTCGACGCGTACGCCCCCGGGCGCCTGGCGCACTTCTGGGCCGCGATGCTCGCACGGGACGCGCTCGACGACGCCGGAGGTGGCGTACTGCTCCCCGGGTCGCGGACGCAGCTCGGCCTGCGGTTCGTACCGCAGCAGGCTCACGAGGTCGGCCGGAACCGGAGGCACCTGCACCTCACCAGCACGAGCGCAGCCGATCAGCGGCAGGTCGTCGAGAGCGCACTCCGGCTCGGCGCCCACCACCTCGATGTCGGGCAGCGACCCGAGGAGGGGCACGTGGTGCTGGCCGATCCCGAGGGCAACGAGTTCTGCGTGATCGAGCCGGGGAACGCCTACCTCGCCGGCTGCGGCCCGCTCGGTGAGCTCACGTGCGACGGCACCCGGGACGTCGGGTTCTTCTGGGCGGCGGCGCTGGGCTGGCCCCTGGTGTGGGACCACGACCAGCAGACCGCGATCCAGTCCCCCGAGGGTGGCACCAAGATCTCGTGGGACGTGTGGGACGCGCCGGCCGTGCCGGGGGAGAGCCCGCGGGACCGGCTACGGCTCGAGCTCGCCCTGACCGCCGGGGACCTCAGCCAGGAGACCGAGCGACTGGTCGCGCTCGGCGCGCTGCGCCTGGCCACGGACGACGGCGCGGTGGTGCTCGCCGACCCCGGCGGCAACGAGTTCCACCTCGGTGCCTCCCCGACCCCCAGGTGACGTACCACGCCGGGCGGCGGGCGTCTCAGCCGAGCTGGCTCGTGCCGCTGTAGAGGTGCAGCACCGGGACGTGCAGCTCCTCGCGGGCCCGCGAGGCCCAGTCGGTGTGGAACGTGTCCTCGAGCGCGTGCGGCTGGGTGACGACCACGACCTCGCGCACGGTCGCGTCCTTGACCGCGGCGCGCAGCGCCGGCAGCGGGTCGTCGGCCACGACGACGCCGTCGGCGCGCACCCCGGCCGCCACCAGTGCCGCGACGCTCGCGGCGAGCTGGTCCTCGGCCGTCGCGCGCGCACGGACCGGCGACGGCTCGCGACCCAGGACGTCGTCCAGCGCCTCGCGGAGCTCGCCCATGCTCAGGTGGTCGACCAGCGACACGAGGAGGTTGCGCTCCGTGTCGGCGGGCACCAGCACGTGGTACCGGACGTCCTCGCCGGTGTGCAGCGCGGTGATGTGCTCGACGTCGGCGGTGGTCAGGGAGTCCTCGCTGAGGAGGAGGATGGTCTCGCTCACGTCGGCAGCGTAGCCGCCGGACCTAGTCTGGGCGCCGTGGACGCATCCCGGCGCACGGCCGACCAGGGGCCCGCGCCGGTGCCGGGCGGGCCCGTCGCGGACCGCGTCGTGCTCGTCGCGGGCGGCACCGGCGTCGTCGGTGGTCACGTGGTGCGGGCCGCCCTGGACGCCGGGGCGCGCGTCGTCGTCCCGACGCGACGCCCGCCCGGCGCCGTCGGGCGAGGGCTGCCCCGCCACGATCGCCTCGTGCGCGTGACGGTGCGCGACTGGGCCGACCCCCACGAGGTCCCCGCGGCGCTCGCCGCGCACGGCTGGACGGCCGACGCGGTGGTCGCGGCCCTCGGCGGCTGGTGGATCGGCACGCCGCTGGTCGGCCTCGAGCCGCTCGTGTGGCGCCAGGTGCTCGACGACAACCTCACCGCGCACTTCCTCGCGGCGCGGGCGCTGGTGCCGCTGGTCGGCGCCGCGGGCGCGCGCCGCGACCCCGTCTACGTCGCGCTCAACGGTGCTGCCGCGCGCGTGCCGATGGCCCTGTCGGGCCCCGTGAGCGTGGCCGGCGCGGGGCAGCGGATGCTCTTCGACGTGCTGCGGGCCGAGCTGGCGGCGGGCGCGGGACCGCGGGTCCGCGTCCACGAGGTCGACGTCCTCGCCGCCGTGGCCGGCGACGACCGCAACCTCGACCCGGTGGCCGAGATCAGCGGCGACCGCGTCGCCGCGGCGGTGCTCGGCGTCCTCGCGGACGCGTCCTCCCCACCGGTGGTGGCGCTCCCCGCCCCGGACGCGCGGTGACGGGCGTCGCCTGGGACGACAACGCGTCACCCGGGCACGTGCGCCCGGTGGGGAACTAGGGTGGCGGCGTGAGTCCAGCGGCGAGCCTCGTGGGTCGCCGCCCGGAGGTCGCGGCGGACGAGCTGCTGGCCCAGCTGACGCCGCCCCGGCACTTCGCGGACGCGTCCTTCGACTCCTACCTGCCCGACCCCGCCCACCCGAGCCAGTCGGCCGCGCGCGAGCGGCTGGTCCAGGTCGCGGAGCGGCTCGGGCGACCCTCCCGGCGGGGGTGGCTGCGCCGACCCCCGGCCCCGCCGGCCGTGTACCTCGACGGCGGCTTCGGCGTCGGCAAGACCCACCTGCTCGCGGCGCTCGCCCACCGCACACCGGACGCGGCGTTCGGCAGCTTCGTGGAGTACACCCACCTGGTCGGGGCGCTCGGCTTCGCGCCGACGGTCGCGGCCCTCTCGACGCGCCGGCTCGTCTGCATCGACGAGTTCGAGCTCGACGACCCGGGCGACACCCTGCTCATGTCGCGCCTGCTGCGGGAGCTGTCCGACGCCGGCGTCGGGTTGGCGGCCACGTCGAACACGCTGCCCGAGCAGCTCGGCGAGGGCAGGTTCGCGGCCGAGGACTTCCTGCGCGAGATCCAGGCGATGTCCGACCGGTTCGAGGTGCTGCGCATCGACGGACCGGACTACCGCCACCGCGGTGGCGGTCACCGCCTCGAGGCGCTCGACGACGACGTCGTGCGGCAGGTGACGTCCGGCACGCCGGGGGCGACGTGCGACGACTTCGGCGCCCTGCTGGCGCACCTGCGCACCGTGCACCCGAGCCGCTACGGCGCGCTCGTGGAGGGCGTGGCGACCGTCGGGCTCACGGGGGTCGGCCGGGCGCGGGACCAGGCCGACGCGCTGCGGCTGGTCTCGCTCGTCGACCGGCTCTACGAGGGCGACGTCCCCGTGCTGCTCGGGGGCGACGCCGATCCCGTGCTGTTCGACGACGCGATGCTCCGCGGTGGTTACCGCAAGAAGTACCTGCGCGCCCTGTCCCGCCTCGGCGCCCTCGCGCAGGACGGCCGGGGGCGCGTCGCGCGCTGACGGCCGGGGCGCGCCCGACATGCCGTACGGGGCGGCCGGACCCTCGCGTCCGTGGCGCGCCGCCCGCCGGGTCAGGCGCGGCGGTGCACGACGGCGACCCCGCGGCCGTCCAGCGTGAGGGTCCCGTCGCCGCGGTGCACCTCGCCGAAGGAGGCGAGCAGCGCGCCGGTGAGCGGCACGGCGGCGCCCTCGTCGCTGACCGACGCCACGACGCTCACCCGGCCGCGGTGGAGGGCGAACCAGCCCTCGCCGAAGTCCGCGCAGGTCTCGGCCAGGTCGCCGGACGCGATCTCCGGCACCGAGCGCCGGATCGCGATGAGGTCGGTGTACCAGCGCAGCAGCGCGGCGTTGCCCGGCTGCGCCGCCTCGGACCAGTCCAGCCGGCTGTCCGCCACGGTCGTCGGCGCCTGCGGGTCCGGGACCTCGACGTCGCCGCCGTAGATCTCCTCCCAGCCGTGCCCGGCGAACTCCGAGCGGCGACCCTGGCGGATGGCCTCCACCAGCTCGGGCTCCTCGTGGTCGGTGAAGAACTGCCACCGGGTGCGCGCGCCCCACTCCTCGCCCATGAAGAGCATGGGCGTGAAGGGCGAGAGCAGGACGAGCGCGGCGGCCGCCGCGAGTCCGGCGTCGTCCAGGTGCTCCGACGGCCGGTCGCCCAGCGCCCGGTTGCCGACCTGGTCGTGGTCCTGGCTGAAGACCACGAAGCGGTGACCGTCCGTGCCGGGCGGGACGGGCGCGCCCCAGTCCCTGCCGCGGAAGGTGGAGTGCGTGCCGTCGTGCAGGAAGACGCGCGTGAGGACCTTCTGGAGCGCCTCGGGGGAGCCGAAGTCCACGTAGTACCCGTGACGGTCGCCCGTGAGGTAGGCGTGCAGCGCGTGGTGGACGTCGTCCGCCCACTGGGCCGTCATCCCGAGCCCGCCCTGTGCGGTCGGCGTCACCATGGTCGCGTCGTTGAGGTCGGACTCGGCGACGAGCGAGAGCGGGCGGCCCACCTCCTCGGCGAGCGCGGCGACCTCGTCCGCGAGCTCGGCCAGCAGGTGGCGGGGGGAGTCGTCGACGAGCGCGTGGACCGCGTCCAGGCGCAGCGCGTCGATCCGGAAGTCGCGCAGCCAGCGCAGCGCGTTGTCGATGACGAAACGGCGGACCTCCGCCGACCCGTCGCCGTCGAGGTTGACCGCCTGGCCCCACGGGGTCTCGTGCCGGTCCGTGAAGTACGGGCCGTAGGCGTGCAGGTAGTTCCCGGACGGGCCGAGGTGGTTGTAGACCACGTCGAGGCACACCGCGAGCCCGCGCTGGTGCGCGGCGTCCACGAAGCGCTGCAGCGCCGCCGGCCCGCCGTACGGCTCGTGCACGGCGTACAGCGCGACGCCGTCGTACCCCCAGCCGTGCACGCCGGGGAACGCGGCGACCGGCATGAGCTCGACGACGTCGACGCCCAGCGCCACCAGGTGGTCCAGCCGCCCGACGGCGGCGTCCAGCGTGCCCTCGGGCGTGAACGTCCCCAGGTGCAGCTCGTAGACCACGGCACCGCGGACGTCGCGGCCCGCCCAGGCGCCGTCGCGCCACGCGTGCGCCGACGTGTCGAAGGTCCGGCTCGGGCCGTGCACGCCCGCCGGCTGCCAGGCGCTGCGCGGGTCGGGCCGCGGGTCGTCGCCGTCGAGGACGAACGCGTAGTCCGTGCCGTGGCCCAGGCTGACGGGCGAGCGCCACCAGCCGCCCGGCTCGGGCAGCATCGCGTGGCGCTTGCCGTCACGGCCGGGCAGCTCGATCTCGGCCAGCTCGACGTCGGGCGCCCAGACGCGCGGCGTGATGCCGCCGTCTGCCGCGGCGCTCGCCTCAGCCAGGGCGGGGTACCGGGCGGGGACGGGGGTCTGCTCGCTCACCCCTCAAGCCTGCCCGGCGGGCACGAGGAGGGCCACCGGAAGGTGCTCGAGCAGCAGCTCGAGCGGGACGACGCCGCCGTCGATGGTCCGGCCGGTCAGGACGTCGGTCCACCGCCACTCGGGGATGGCGACGGTGTGCGCGCCCCAGCCGCCGAGGCGCTCGAGCGAGAGGGCGAGGCGCGTCGCGACGGTGATCGCCGCCGGCACGCCGGCCTCGGTCCGGGCGAACGCGAAGGCGTTGCCCGTCGACGCGGGCAGGGGCGCGTAGCCCGCCTCGGGCCCGACGAAGCACCCGGGGCGCTCGCGCCGCACCCGCAGCGCGCGCGACGTGACCACGAGCTTCTCCTCGTCGAGCGTGCGCGGCGGCTCGGTCTCGAGCCGCTCGAGCATGCGCTCGAGCCCGGCGACGTCGACCGGGCGCCGGTTGTCCGGGTCCACGAGCGCCACGGCGGAGACCTCCGTGCCCTGGTAGACGTCGGCCACCCCCGGCAGGGTGAGCTGGACCAGCTTCATCCCGAGCGTCGCGGCCCGGATCCCCGGCGCCGCGCGTCGGGCCCAGTCCTCGTAGGCCCCGAGGACCTCCGGCGCCGTGAGCAGGTGGCGGGCGAACCCGAGGACGGCCTCCTCGTACGGCTCGTCGGGGGCGGTCCAGGACGTGTGCGACTTCGCCTCGCGGATCGCCTTGGTGAGGTACCCCAGGAGGCGGTCCTCGGCGATCGGCCCGCCGTCCCACGTCCCGGCCAGGGTCTGCCACAGGATGTTCTCGGTGCGGCCGTCGAGCAGCACGGGCCGCGTCTCGCCGGTCAGCGACCGCAGGTGGTCGACGTGCTGCGACCACTCGACCGGCAGCTCGGACAGCACGCCGAGCCGGGCCCGGACGTCCTCGCTGCGCTTGGTGTCGTGGGTGGACAGGCCGGTCATCGCCACGGGGGCGTGCGCCTGCGCCCGGGCCGCCCACGCGTGCAGCTCCTCCGGGCTGATGGCGAACCGCTCGGGTGCGCCGCCGACCTCGGCCAGCGAGAGCAGCTGGGTCCAGCGGTAGAACGCCGTGTCCTCCACGCCCTTGGCCATCACGGCGCCGCAGGTCTGCTGGAACCGCACCACGAGCTCGTCGCGGCGCGCCTCCCGCGTGCGCCCGGCGGAGCCGATCTCGCGGCCCAGGAGCATCTCGGCGAGGAGGTCGAGCGTCTCGAGGCGGTCCTCGTCGAGCCGGGTGCGGGCGAGCGCGACGCACTCGGCGAACGCCTCCTGCACGTCGGGGTGCACGGGCTCGCCGGGGCGCACGTAGTAGCGGTACCTGTCGCACGCGACCACGAGCTCGACGAGGCACTCGTGCAGCGAGCGCCAGGTGTGGTCGCGCAGGCGCACGTCGTCGCGGCAGATGTCGGCGGCGAGGTCCGCCAGGCGGTGGACCTCCGCGTACAGGGGCCCGGCGACGATCTGCCGCTTGGCTTCCTCGATCATGCGCGGCAGGGCGTCGGTGGTGTCGCCGGTGAGGCGGTGCATCACGGCCCCGAGCTCGCCGCCGCCGCCGGGGTCGACGAACGTCGCGTGGACGCGCCACATGGCGTCGTACCCCGTGGTGCCGACGCTCGCCCAGTCCTCGGGCAGCTCCTCGGTGGGCGCGAGGATCTTCTCGACGGCCACCCAGGCGCCGTCGGTCGCCGTGGCGAGCCGCTCGAGGTAGCCGTGCGGGTCCGCCAGGCCGTCGGGGTGGTCGATGCGCAGGCCGTCGACGACGCCGTCGCGCACCAGGCCGGTCACGACCGCGTGCGTGCGGTCGAAAACCTCGGGGACCTCGACGCGGACCGCGGCCAGCGTGCCGACGTCGAAGAACCGGCGGTAGTTGAGCTCCTCGTCGGCGACCTTCCAGTACGCCAGCCGGTAGTGCTGGCGGTCGACCAGCTCCGCCATCGGCAGGCTCTCGGTACCCGGCCGCACGGGGAAGACGTGGTCGTAGTAGCGCAGGACGGTGCGGGGGCCCTCCAGGCCCGGCACCTCGATCTCGTCGAGCGTGAGCTCTCCGTCCGCGAGCACCGCGCCGATGCGCCGGCCCAGGACGGGCATGAGCAGCGCGCCCTCGCCCGCGGACCAGTCGACGTCGAACCACGAGGCGTACGGGGACTCGGGCCCGTCCGCGAGCACCGACCACAGGGCGTGGTTGTGCCACACCGGGGTGGGCACCGCCATGTGGTTGGGCACGATGTCCACCACGAGCCCGAGGCCGTGCTCGCGCGCCGTCGCGGCCAGGCGGTCCAGCGCCTCGCGCCCGCCGAGCACGGGCGAGATCTCGTCGTGGTCGACGACGTCGTAGCCGTGCGTCGAGCCGGGTGCCGCGCTGAGCAGAGGGGACAGGTACACGTGCGTGACGCCGAGCCGTGCCAGGTACGGGACCTGGCGCGCGGCGTCGTCGAGCGTGAGGTCCGCGTTGAGCTGCAGCCGGTAGGTCGAGACGGGGACCGGCCGACCCTCGCGCGGCCGCCGTCGCGCCGGACCCTGCCGCTCCGTGGCCGGCTCGGGGCTCACTCGCCCACCCGCCGGGTCAGCACGAGGGTGCTCCGTCCCGTGATCTCGACCGCCGCGCCCGCCTTGACCTCGGCGCCCGTCTCGAGCGTGTGGTCGGTGTCCAGGACGCAGGTCCAGACGGTGCCGTACTCCGCCGGGGGCAGCGTGAACGTCACCGGCTCGGGCGCGGCGTTGTAGAGGACCAGGAAGCTGTCGTCGACCACCGGCTCGCCGCGCGGGTCGGGCTCGACGATCGCCTCGCCGTTGAGGAACACCATCACGGCGCGCGCGAACCCGTTGTTCCAGTCCTGCTCCGACATGTGCTCGCCGTCGGTGGACAGCCAGGCGATGTCGCCGAGGTCGGACTCGCCCCCGTGGTGCGGGTTGCCGGAGAAGAACCGGCGGCGGCGCAGCACCGGGTGGTCGCGGCGCAGGTGCACGAGGGCGCGCGTGAACTCCAGGTGCGTCTTGGCCCGCTCGTCGAGGTCCCAGTCCATCCAGGTGATCTCGTTGTCCTGGCAGTACCCGTTGTTGTTGCCGCCCTGGGTGCGGCCGATCTCGTCGCCGTGGGAGATCATCGGCACGCCCTGGGAGAGCAGCAGCGTGGTCAGGAAGTTGCGCTGCTGGCGCCAGCGCAGCTCCAGGACGTCCGCGTCGTCCGTCGGACCCTCGACGCCGCAGTTCCAGGAGCGGTTGTGGCCCTCGCCGTCCTTGTTGTCCTCGCCGTTGGCCTCGTTGTGCTTCTCGTTGTACGAGACCAGGTCGTGCAGCGTGAAGCCGTCGTGGGCCGTGACGAAGTTGATCGACGCGATCGGCTTGCGGCCCGTCTGCTCGTAGAGGTCCGAGGAGCCCGACAGGCGGCTGGCGAACTCGGCGAGCGTGGAGGGCTCACCGCGCCAGAAGTCGCGCACCGTGTCGCGGTACTTGCCGTTCCACTCCGACCACAGCGGGGGGAACCCGCCGACCTGGTAGCCGCCGTCGCCGACGTCCCAGGGCTCGGCGATGAGCTTGACCTGGCTGATGACCGGGTCCTGCTGCACGAGGTCGAAGAACGCCGAGAGCCGGTCGACCTCGTGGAACTGACGGGCCAGCGTGCTCGCCAGGTCGAACCGGAACCCGTCGACGTGCATCTCGTTGACCCAGTAGCGCAGCGAGTCCATGAGCAGCTGCAGGACGTGGGGGTGCCGCATGAGCAGCGAGTTCCCCGTGCCCGTCGTGTCGTAGTAGTGCGCCGGGTCCGTGTCGACCAGCCGGTAGTAGGCGCCGTTGTCGATGCCGCGGAAGCACAGCGTGGGGCCCAGGTGGTTGCCCTCGGCGGTGTGGTTGTAGACGACGTCGAGGATCACCTCGATGCCCGCCTCGTGCAGCGCCTTGACCATCTGCTTGAACTCCTGCACCTGCTGGCCCGGCACGGGCGAGGAGGCGTAGCCGTTGTGCGGCGCGAAGAAGCCGATCGTGTTGTAGCCCCAGTAGTTCGACAGGCCCTTGTCCTGGAGCGTGGGGTCGTTGACGAACTGGTGCACGGGCATGAGCTCGATCGCGGTGACCCCGAGGGCGACCAGGTGCTCGATGATCGCCGGGTGCGCCATGCCCGCGTACGTGCCGCGCAGCTCCTCCGGGATGCCGGGGTGCTGCATCGTCAGGCCCTTGACGTGGCCCTCGTAGATCACCGTCTCGTGGTAGTCGCGCAGCGGCGGCCGGTCGTGGCCCCAGTCGAAGAACGGGTTGATGACCACGGACTTCATGGTGTGGGCGGCGGAGTCCTGCGTGTTCAGGGAGTCCGGGTCGCCGAAGTCGTAGGAGAAGAGCGCCTGGTCGCCGTCGATCTGCCCGTCGATCGCCTTCGCGTACGGGTCCAGCAGGAGCTTCGAGGGGTTGCAGCGCAGGCCCTTCTCCGGCTCGTACGGGCCGTGCACCCGGTAGCCGTAGCGCTGACCGGGCTGGATGGTGGGGAGGTAGGCATGCCAGACGAACGCGTCGACCTCGGGGAGCTCGATCCGGGTCTCCGTGCCGTCGTCGTCGAAGAGGCACAGCTCGATCCGCTCGGCCACCTCCGAGAAGAGGGCGAAGTTGGTGCCGGTGCCGTCGAAGGTCGCGCCGAGGGGATAGGGCTTGCCGGGCCAGATCTGCATGGCGCAAGACTGCCAGCAGGGTGGGACACGCGCGCTCCGAAGCGAGCGCGCGAGACGGGGCAGTGGCGCAGGACACGTCGTCCACGCCGCGCCGCACCGCGGCGCCCCCGCGCCGCTCGGCGTGCGGGCCGGGCGACCCGGTGCGACCGTGGCCCCATGAGCGAGCAGACACCTCAGGAGAACGCCGCCGGCTACGACCCCGCCCGGGACCAGGACGCGGACCCGGAGAGCCTCGAGCCCCGTCAGGGGTCGCAGGCGTCGGGCGCCGAGAGCACAACGCAGGGCGACCCGGACGCCGACCCGGACATGCTCAACCCGCGCGAGGTCGAGTCCGGGGACGAGCTCTGACGCAGCGCCTCGACGCCGGGGGGTGGCGGGCATGAGGGTCGTCGTCGTCGGTGCCAGCGGCAACATCGGCACCGCGCTGCTGCGCACCCTGCGGCGCGAGGAGGCCGTCGACTCGGTCGTCGGCATCGCGCGCCGCGTGCCGACCACGACGCCGCCCGCCCCCTACGACGTCGCCCGGTGGGTCGGGACCGACCTGGCGGCCGGCCCGGACGAGCCGGTCGTGGCGGCGCTCGCGGACGCGATGGCGGGCGCCGACGCCGTCGTGCACCTGGCCTGGGCGATGCAGCCCAGCCACCGGCGCGACGTGCTGCGCGCGACGAACGTCGACGGCACCGCGCGCGTCATCGAGGCGGTCGCCCGCGCCGGCGTGCCCCACCTGGTCGTCGCCTCCTCGGTCGGCGCGTACGCGCCCGTCCACGACGACGTGCCGCGCACCGAGGACTGGGCGACGCAGGAGGTCCGCAGCAGCTCCTACAGCGTCGACAAGGTCGCGGTGGAGCGGCTCCTCGACGAGGCCGAGGTGCTCCACCCGTGGCTGCGGATCGCTCGCGTGCGGCCCGGGCTCGTCTTCCAGCGGCGTGCCGCCGCCGGGATCGAGCGGTACTTCCTCGGGCCCGCGGCGCCGGCCGCGGCGCTGCGGCTCGGGCGGCTGCCCGTCCTGCCGTGGCCGCGCGGCGTGCGCATGCAGGCGGTGCACGCCGACGACCTCGCGCAGGCCTTCCGCGCCATCCTGCTCGACCAGCAGGCGGGCGCCTTCAACGTCGCCGCCGACGACGTCCTCGGCGCGGCCGAGTTCGCGCAGGTCCTCGGCCACGGCCGGTACGTCGAGGTGCCCGTCGCCTCCGTGCGCGCCGCCGTGCAGGGCGCCTGGTACGCGCACGGCGTGCACGTCAGCCCGGGCTGGGTCGACCTCGCCGCCGGGATCGCCCTGATGTCGACGCAGCGCGCACGGACGGTGCTCGGCTGGCGACCCACATGGACCGCTCAGGAGGCGCTCGCCGATCTGGTCGACGGCCTGGCGCACGGGTCGGGGACAGCGAGCCCGCCCCTGCGGCCCCGGTCACGGGCCAGGCGGTCCCTGCTCGGGGGACAGGCCGCCGAGCGCTGAGGCGTGCGCCCTGGGCCGAGCCCGGGCCCGACGCCTCAGTGGTGCCCGCCGTCCGCGGCGGCGCCCTCCTCCGACTCGACCTCGGCGCGCCGACGCCGTGCCCCGCCCGCGCCACCGGTCGCGAGGTGCAGCAGCGCGCCGGCGCCGAGCAGGATGCCGGCGAGCAGGAAGTGCTGCGGCTCCTGCTGGGTGAGCAGGACGAGGCAGCTCGCGATCGCCAGGTACGGGATCACGGTGGGCGCGCGGAAGTGGTCGTGCTCGACCGTCTCGCGGCGCAGGACCAGCACCGCGACGTTCGTGCTGAGGAAGACCACGAGGAGCAGCAGGACCACCGTGGCGGCCAGGTCCACGAGCTCGCCGGTGAGCGCGAGCACGATGGCGACGAGCGTCGTGACAGCGATGGCGACCCACGGCGTCCGGCGGCCCGGCAGCACGCGGCCGAGGACGCGCGGCAGCAGCCCGCGGTCCGCCATGCCGTAGGCGAGCCGGCTGGCCATGATCATCGTCAGCAGCGCGCCGTTGGCGACGGCGATGAGCGCCACGACGGCGAAGAGCTGCGGCGGGATCCCGCCGAACGCCTCGACCACCTCGAGCAGCGGTCCGGACGACTCCGACAGCGTCTGCGGCGCGACGACCGCCGGTGCGACGTAGCCCACGGCGAGGTACACCACCCCGGCGGTCACCATCGACCAGAACAGGGCTCGCGGGTAGACGCGGCTGACGTCGCGGACCTCCTCGGCCAGGTTGGCCGACGTCTCGAAGCCGACGAAGGAGTAGAACGCGATGAGCGCGCTGCCCAGCACGGCCGCGCCCGCCGTGGTGCCCTCGGGCACCTCCAGAGGCCCGACGCCGGCGCCGTCACCACGGCCCAGGACGATCGCGCCGACCACGATGACCAGCACCAGGCCGGCCGTCTCGATCAGCGTCATGGCGACGTTGGCGCCGAGCGACTCCTTGATGCCGCGCGCGTTGAGCAGCGCGACCAGCACGAGGAAGACGATCGCGGTCACCGGCACGGGGACGTCCACGAAGGCGCCGAGGTAGTCGCCGGCGAACGCGAGGGCGAGCCCGGCCGCGCTGACGACACCCGCGGACAGCATCGAGAACCCGACGAGGAAGGCCACCAGGGGGTGCCGGAAGGCGCGCTCCGCGAAGACGGCGGAGCCGCCCGCGCGCGGGTACTTCGTGACCAGCTCGGCGTAGGAGCACGCCGTGAGCAGCGCCATGAGCAGAGCGAGCGCGAACGCGAGCCACACGGCCCCGCCCGCGACGCCGGCCATCTCGCCGACGAGGGCGTAGATGCCCGCCCCGAGCACGTCGCCCAGGATGAACAGGTACAGCAGGGGACCGGTGACCGCGCGACGGAGCCTGGTCGGGTTCTCGCCCGGGGCGCTCGTGGCGGCTGGTTCGTTCGAGGACATCCCCGGAGTATCGGCACGGACGCGCCCGCGCGCGCGGCGAGAGGGCGCGCCGTGGTGCCACGCCGCCGGCTCAGCGCGCGATGCGCTCCACGAGCGCGCCGAACAGTGCCGGGATGCCGGCCGACACGGGCACGATCCCGGGCCGCAGCGGCGACGTCGCCCAGGCCACGAGCCCGCCCGTGAGCACGCGGTAGTCCCGGGTCGCGTCCGACCAGGCGCGCTCGTACGCGCCGGGGTCCTCGAGCGTGAGCACCGCGGCCCGGGCCTGCGCGAGCCCCACCCGCAGGCCCTCGCCCGTGAGCGCGTCCACGTAGCCGGACGCGTCCCCGACGAGCCGCACCCGGCCCGCCGCGCGCCGGGCGGCCTG
>NZ_JACEXH010000060.1:0-17709 GCF_014525465.1 Actinotalea sp. JY-7885
CGCCGCCTCGGACCCGGCGGGCGCGCTGGCGACGGCGCGCCGCGCGGAGCAGCTGGTCCTCTCGGCGCAGCAGCTCGCGGAGGCGGACGTCGCACGCTGGCAGTCGCCGCAGGGTCCGTACGGCGGCGGCCGGGGTGGCACCGACGTGGGCTCGCTCGTCCTCGGCGGGATCCTGCTCGACCAGGTCCTGGGCGGCGGGAGCCGTCGGGGCGGGGGCTACGGCGGGGGCGGCTTCGGAGGGGGTGGCTTCGGCGGCGGGTTCGGTGGCGGCGGATTCGGTGGCGGCGGACGATCGGGCGGCGGCCGGCGCTCGGGCGGCGGGTTCGGCGGCAGCTTCGGCGGGGGCGGCCGCGGACGCCGCGGAGGAGGTGGCCGCTTCTGACCGACGGCGAGCCCGCGCACCGCACCCACGCACACCCCACCCACGCACGCACACCCCACGGGAAGGCAGTCACTCATGGCTGAGAAGCAGACCGTCCTGGGCCGCATCGCCCAGCTCGCGAAGGCCAACATCAACTCGCTCATCGACCGGGCGGAGGACCCGGAGAAGATGCTCGACCAGCTGGTCCGCGACTACACCAACGCCATCGCGGAGGCGGAGGACGCCGTCGCCCTGACCATCGGCAACGTGCGGCTCGCGGAGGCCGACCACGCGGAGGACGTCGCGGCCGCACAGGACTGGGGCCGCAAGGCCGTGGCGGCGTCGGCGAAGGCCGACCAGCTCCGCGCTGCGGGGAACGGCACCGAGGCGGACCGCTTCGACAACCTCGCGAAGGTCGCGATCTCCAAGCAGATCGCCTTCGAGGGCGAGGCGCGGTCGGCGGAGCCGATGATCGCGTCGCAGAACGAGGTCGTGGCGAAGCTGAAGTCGGGACTCGTCGAGATGCGGAACCGCCTCGAGCAGCTCCGCTCGAAGCGCGACCAGCTCATCGCGCGCCAGAAGACGGCCCAGGCGCAGGCCACCGTGCACGAGGCGCTCTCGTCGATCAACGTGCTGGACCCGACGAGCGAGGTGGCGCGGTTCGAGGAGAAGGTGCGCCGGGAAGAGGCGCGCGTCGCGGGTCACCAGGAGCTGGCCGCCTCCTCGCTCGACGCCCAGTTCGAGGAGCTCGAGGTCGACGCCGGCATGCTCGAGGTGGAGGCGCGGCTCGCCCAGCTCAAGCAGGGCGCCGCACCGGCGCAGATCCAGGACAGCTGACGGTCCGTCCCGCGGGTGCGGCCGGTCCGGTGACCGGTCGGCCGCACCCTCGGGCCGGGTCAGCGATGTCCCAGGGACCTCTCAGGTGGTTCCCAGGGACGAGCGGGAGACTGGAGCCATGCCCACCGAGCGTGCACCCGAGGCGCGGCTCGTCGTCGTCGACGACGAGCCGACCATCCGCGAGCTCCTGACGACGTCGCTGCGCTTCGCCGGCTTCGAGGTGCACGCGGCGGCCGACGGCGCCTCCGCGCTGGCCCTGGTGCGGGACCTGCGGCCCGACCTCGTCGTGCTCGACGTGATGCTCCCCGACATGGACGGGTTCACGGTGACCCGCCGGATGCGCGAGCGCGGCCAGCAGGTGCCCGTGCTCTTCCTCACGGCGCGCGACGACACCACGGACAAGGTCGCGGGACTGACGGTGGGTGGCGACGACTACGTGACCAAGCCGTTCAGCCTGGAGGAGGTCGTGGCGCGGATCCGCGCGGTGCTGCGCCGCACCGCGCCCGCCCCGCCCGACGACTCGGCGGTCCTGCGCTACGCCGACCTCGAGCTCGACGAGGACGCCCGCGAGGTCCGGCGCGCGGGCCGCTCGGTGGATCTGTCCCCCACCGAGTTCGCCCTGCTGCGCTACCTCATGCTCAACGCCGGTCGCGTGCTGTCCAAGGCGCAGATCCTCGACCACGTCTGGCAGTACGACTGGGGTGGCGACGGCAGCATCGTCGAGTCCTACATCTCCTACCTGCGCCGCAAGATCGACCGCCTCCCCGAGGGCGTCGAGGGCGAGCAGCCGGTCCCGCTGATCCACACCAAGCGGGGCGTCGGCTACGTGCTGCGCCTGCCCCCCGGGTCGGCGTGAGCCACCCGGGCATGAGCCGCGCGGGCCGCGCGTGGTCGCGCCTGCCGCTGCGCACGCAGCTGTCCGTGATGTTCGCCGTCGTCCTCGCGCTCGGCCTGGTGCTCACGGGCGCGACGGCGCTCACGTTCCTGCGGCAGTCGCTGCTCGGGCAGGTGGACGACCAGCTCTCCGCCGCGTCGCAGGGCCTCGTCGACCGGGTCACCAACCAGCTGCCCCGGGGCCCGGGGGCGACGGACCTGCCGAGCGACTACCAGGTCGTCCTCTCGACGCCGGACGGCCAGGTCGTCCAGCACTGGGTGGCGGACCCGTCCACGACCGACCTCGCCGACGTGCCCCCGATGAGCGTCCAGGAGGTCGCGGAGCGAGGCGGTGAGCCCTTCACCGTCGGGTCGGTGGACGGCGGGACCTCGTGGCGCGTCCTCGCGCAACGGCTCGTGGGCGCCGGGTCCGACGACGTCGTCGGTACCGTCGCCGTGGCGCTGCCCCTGACGTCGGCAGAGAACACGCTGGACCAGATGCGCCTGGCGCTGGCGGCCATCGGCGTCGGCGTCGTCGCGCTCGGGGCGCTGGCGGGATTCTGGGGGGTGCGGCGCTCGCTGCGACCGCTGCGCGAGATCGAGGACACCGCCGCGGCCATCGCGGCCGGGGACCTCTCGCGCCGCGTCCCGGACCGGCCCGCCTCGACGGAGGTCGGTCGCCTCGGGCGCGCGCTCAACGGCATGCTCGCCCAGATCGAGACGGCCTTCGCCGCCCGCACCGCGTCCGAGCGGCGCATGCGGCGCTTCGTCAGCGACGCGAGCCACGAGCTGCGGACGCCGCTCGCGACCATCCGGGGTTACGGGGAGCTGTACCGGATGGGCGCGGTGCCGCCCGAGGAGGTCCCCGCCACCGTCCAGCGGATGGAGGACGCCGCCACGCGCATGGGTCGGATGGTGCAGGACCTGCTCGACCTCGCGCGGCTCGACGAGCGGCGGGCGGTCCGGCACGAGCCCGTCGACCTGGCGGGGGTGGCCGCCGACGCCGCGGCCGACCTGCGCGCGCTGGACCCCGGGCGTCCCGTGCGGCTCGAGCCGCTGGTCCCCGGCGGCTCGATGGGCGACCTCGTGGTCCTCGGGGACGAGGACCGCCTGCGACAGGTCCTGGCGAACCTCGTCGGGAACACGGTCGAGCACACGCCGCCGGGCACCCCGGTCGAGATCGCGCTCGGCACACCGGCGCCCGGCCGCGCCGTCGTGGAGGTCAGGGACCACGGCCCGGGCATCGCGCCCGAGCACGCCGCGCGCGTCTTCGAGCGCTTCTACCGGGTGGACCCGGCCCGGGGGCGCGACGCCGGCGGCGCCGGCCTCGGCATGGCGATCGTCGCGGCGATCGTCGAGGCGCACGACGGCTCGGTGACGCTCGTGCCGACCCCGGGAGGCGGCGCCACCGTGCGCGTCGACCTCCCCCTCGCCGCGCCGGGTGCACCCGCGCGGGATGAGTGAGCCGGTTCGTCCGGTCAGGCATACGATGGGCGGCCGGTCTTGTCCCCGAGCGCGAAGGCACGGCGATGGGCGTCCACGACGCACCCCAGTGGTTGATCCCCGCGTGGACCAGGGCCTGCATCGGCGCCGGCGCCACGGCCGCCCGTGACGAGGTCGAGAAGGTCGGCGAGGCCCTGCTGGACCGGTGGTCGGAGCCCGACCGCCACTTCCACAACGTGCGCCACCTGACCGACGTGCTCGCGCGCGTCGACGAGCTCGCGGAGGAGACGCACGAGCCCGACCTCGTGCGTCTCGCGGCCTGGTACCACGGCGCCGTCTTCGACTCCGCGGAGCGCGCGTCGTACGCCCGGCGCGGGGGCGAGGACGAGACGGCGAGCGCGGTGCTCGCGCGCAGCGAGCTGACCGACCTCGGCCTGCCGGAGGTGTCGGTCGCGCGCGTCGTCCAGCTCGTCACGGCGCTGCGCCGCCACACCGTCGACCCCGACGACTTCGACTGCGCCGTGCTCTGCGACGCGGACCTCGCGATGCTCGCGGCGGAGCCCCAGCGGTACAAGGCGTACCTCGCCGACATCCGCGCGGAGTACGCGCACCTCCCGCTCGAGGAGTTCGTCCGCGCGCGGATCGCGATCCTGCGCAAGCTCGAGCTCCGCCGCACCCTGTTCGTCTCGCCGCTCGGCGCCGCGTGGGAGGAGGCCGCCCGGCAGAACGTGGCGGCCGAGCTGCACCGCCTGACCAAGGAGCTCGCGAGGCTCGAGGCCGAGCACGCGGCGGGCTCCGCGGCCGGTCCGGACGCCGCCACCGGCCCCGCCTCCGCCACCGGTGCGGACGCCGCCGCCGGCTCCGCACCCGTCCGGACCCCGTAGCGCTCACCGCACGAAGAGCCGCGCCGCCTGCTGCTCGGCGTCGGCGTACGTCTGGGACGCGGCGCCCAGGGCCGTCGTGATGCCGTCGAGGCTCGCCTCGACGGCACGCTGCGTCACCGACCAGTCCGCCACGACTCCCGCGAACGCCGTCGCCGCCGTGCCCTGCCACCCGGCCTGCAGCTCGGTGAGGTGCCGCAGCAGCGCCGCCACCTCCGCCCGGATCGTCGCCACCGACGCCGCCGCCGCCGTGCCGGCCTGCGCCACCTGCGCGCTGTCGACCTCGTACCTGCTCATCAGGTCCTCCCCTCTCCGTGGGAGGCCGACGCTAGGCAGCGCGGTCCGGCGTCGGGGGCAGGGACCGCCGGGCCTGTGGAGGGACAGGCGTGCGGAGAGGGCTGTGGAGGAACGGGACGTGCAGGGACACGGCGGCGTGGGGACAGGGCGGTGGCCGGACAGGGCGGTGGCCGCGGTGTTGGATCGGGGCATGGCCGTGCTCCTGGACCCGCCGCTGTGGCCGCGGCACGGCACCGTGTGGGGCCACCTCGTGAGCGACGCGTCCCTCGCCGAGCTCCACGCCTTCGCCGACCGTGCGGGCATCCCGCGGCGCGCCTTCGACCTCGACCACTACGACGTGCCCGCCGAGCGCTACGCCGACCTCGTCGGCCACGGCGCGCGGCTCGTCGACAGCCGGGAGCTCGTGCGGCGCCTGCGCGCCTCGGGCCTGCGGGTCCGCGCGCGCGACCGTGCCCGTGAGCGCCCCGTGAGCGCCCCGCGACCTTCGCCCCGCGAGCGCACCGCGTGACGGTGCCGCAGGCACCCCCCGGGAACGCGAACGGCGGGTGCCCCCGAAGGGACACCCGCCGTCGTCAGTGCGAGCGCGCGGCTCGGACCCCGACCGGGAAGGTCAGAAGTCCATGCCGCCCATGCCGCCACCGTCGCCACCGGAAGGAGCGGAGTGCTTCTCCGGCTTGTCGGCCACGACGGCCTCGGTGGTGAGGAACAGGGCGGCGATCGACGCGGCGTTCTGCAGCGCCGAGCGCGTGACCTTGACCGGGTCGTTGACGCCCGCGGCCAGCAGGTCCTCGTACACGCCGGTCGCGGCGTTGAGGCCCTGACCCGCCGGGAGGTTGCGGACCTTCTCCGCCACGACGCCGCCCTCGAGGCCGGCGTTGATGGCGATCTGCTTCAGCGGGGCGTCGATCGCGAGCTGCACGATCCGCGCACCGGTCGCCTCGTCACCCACGAGCGCGAGGATGTCGGCCTGCTCGAAGGCAGCCTTGCCGGCCTGGATGAGGGCGACGCCACCACCGGCGACGATGCCCTCCTCGACGGCAGCCTTCGCGTTGCGGACGGCGTCCTCGATGCGGTGCTTGCGCTCCTTGAGCTCGACCTCGGTGGCCGCGCCCGCCTTGATGACGGCGACGCCGCCGGCGAGCTTCGCGAGGCGCTCCTGGAGCTTCTCGCGGTCGTAGTCCGAGTCCGAGTTCTCGATCTCGGCGCGGATCTGCGCGACGCGACCGGCGATCTGGTCGGCGTCGCCGAGGCCCTCGACGATCGTGGTCTCGTCCTTGGTGACGACGACCTTGCGCGCCTGGCCGAGCAGCTCCAGGCCCGCGTTCTCGAGCTTGAGGCCCACGGTCTCGGAGATGACCTGGCCACCCGTGAGGGTCGCCATGTCCTGCAGCATCGCCTTGCGACGGTCCCCGAAGCCCGGCGCCTTGACGGCGACGGAGCGGAACGTGCCGCGGATCTTGTTCACGACGAGCGTGGCCAGGGCCTCGCCCTCGATGTCCTCGGCGACGATGAAGAGCGGCTTGCCGGACTGGATGACCTTCTCCAGCAGCGGCAGCAGGTCCTTGACGTTCGAGATCTTGGACTCGACGAGCAGCACGTAGGCGTCCTCGAGGACGGCCTCCTGGCGCTCCGCGTCGGTCACGAAGTACGCCGACAGGAAGCCCTTGTCGAAGCGCATGCCCTCCGTGAGCTCGAGCTCCAGGCCGAGGGCGCTGGACTCCTCGACCGTGATCACGCCCTCCTTGCCGACCTTGTCCATCGCCTCGGCGATGAGCTCGCCGATGGCCGGGTCGCCGGCGGAGATGCCCGCGGTCGCGGCGATCTCCTCCTTGGTCTCGACCTCCTTGGCGGCCGAGAGCAGCTGCGCCGTGACGGCGTCGACGGCCTTCTCGATGCCGCGCTTGAGCGCGATCGGGTTGGCGCCGGCGGCGACGTTCCGCAGACCCTCCTTGACGAGGGCCTGGGCGAGCACGGTGGCGGTGGTGGTGCCGTCGCCCGCGACGTCGTCCGTCTTCTTGGCGACCTCCTTGACGAGCTCGGCGCCGATCTTCTCGAGGGGCTCCTCGAGCTCGATCTCCTTGGCGATCGAGACACCGTCGTTGGTGATCGTGGGGGCGCCCCACTTCTTCTCGAGCACGACGTTGCGGCCCTTCGGGCCGAGCGTGACCTTGACGGCGTCGGCGAGGGCGTTCATGCCCCGCTCCATGCCGCGGCGGGCCTCCTCGTCGAAGGCAATGATCTTGGCCATACGGATGGTCCTCCGGTGTTGGCGGTGTCCTGGGCGCCGGCGCCCGCGACGGACGGCTCGGGCCGCCCGCGGTCACATCCCGTCGGGGGCCCGGACCTCACCTCGGCCCAGGGTCTTCTGTCACTCTCGGGTCGAGAGTGCTAACTCATTATTGGCACTCTCACCCGGCGAGTGCAAGCGCCGTGGCGCCGCCGCCGCCGCGCCTCAGGGCGCGAGGCCGGGCGGGCGCTCGATGCCGAAGCTGCGCGCGAGGACGCGCCGCGCGGCGTGCCAGCCGCCCATGCCGTGGACCCCGGGCCCCGGCGGCACGGCAGCGGAGCACAGGTAGACGCCGTCGGCCGCGACGAAGGGGTCCGGGCTCAGGACGGGCCCGACGAGCATCCGCGGCAGGGTGATCGCACCACCCGCGATGTCGCCGCCGACGTAGTTCGCGTTGCCCAGCTCGATCCGCGCCGCGGGGGTGCACCGCGAGGCGACGACGACGTCGCGGAAGCCGGGCGCGTACTGCTCGATGCGCGCGGTGACGGCCTCGGTCACGTCCGCGCGCGACCCGGCCGGGACGTGCGCGTACGTCCACAGCGGGCGGTGCCCGTCGGCGGTCGCGCGGCCCGGGTCGCCCACCGACGGGTCGCTCGCGAGCACCATGGGCGGCTCGGCGTGCCGGCCCTGCGTCAGGGCGTGCTCCGCGGCGGCCATCTCGGCGCGCGTGCCGCCGACGTGCACCGTCCCGGCCCGGCCCACGCGGGGGTCGGCCCACGGCACCGGACCCGAGAGGACGAAGTCGACCTTGGCCGCGGCGTTCCCGTGCCGGTACGCCTGGTAGCCGCGCGCGGTCCCACGGCTCAGGCGGGCGCCCATGACCGCGGCGACCGCCGAGGGCGAGGTGTCGAAGACGACAGCGCGCGCGGGTGGCAGGTCGCGCTGCGTGCGCACGAGGTGACCCGTGCGGATCTCGCCCCCGTGCGCGCGCAGGTCCGCCACGAGCGCGTCGGTGATGGCCTGCGTGCCCCCGAGCGGCACGGTCCAGCCGACGGCGTGCGCGAGCGTGCCCAGCAGCAGGGCCGTGCCGGCCCCCGCGATCGAGGGCAGGGGCGTGATCGCGTGCGACGCGATGCCGGTGAGCAGCGCGGGCGCCGTCTCCTCACGGAACCGGCGGTCCCAGAGCGGGGCCACGCCCTGCTCGAACGCCCGCAGACCGAAGCGCACCGCGGTCACCAGGTCGCGCGGGAGGTGGCGGCGGTCGCCCATGAGGAAACCGACGAGGGCCTCGGCGTGCGCGACGAGCGGCCCGAAGGTCTCGAGCCACGCGCCGCCGTCGACGCCGAGCTCCCGCGCGGTGCGGTCGAGGTCGCGGTAGGCGATCCCGGCCCCCTGGGCCAGCGGCTGGGCGTACGACACCTCGGGCGCCACCAGCTCGACGCCGCGGGCCGCCAGGTCGAACCGCCGGAAGAACGGCGAGGCGACGGCCATGGGGTGGACGGCGCTGCACGTGTCGTGGACGACGCCCGGCCACAGGCCGAGGTCCGCCGTGCGGGCGCCCCCGCCCGGGTGCGGCTGGGCCTCGAGCACGACGACCTCGAGCCCCGCCCGCGCGAGCGTCACCGCGGCGGCGAGGCCGTTGGGTCCGGAGCCCACGACGACGACGTCCAGCGCCCGCGTCATGCACGCTCCCGTCGTCCGTCCGTCCCGTCCCCCGCATCCTCACCGCTCGGGGCGGTCGCGGCGACCGCAGGCGGCGGCCCGGGCGGCCGCCTGCGTCGCACGACGCGGTCGGCTCAGTCCTCGTAGTCGGCGGCGAGCACGACGACGACGCCTTCGGGCGCCTGCTCCGCGGACTCCTGCACGGCGGTGATGCCGAGGGTCTGCGCGACGAGCTCCGCCGTCGTGACCTGGTCGGGCGTCGCGTAGTACACGGTCGACGCCTCGAGGTCGTCGCCCTGCCAGTTGCCGGCACTCACGGCCGTGAAGCCGGCCTCCTCCACACGCTCGGCCGCACCGCCCGCGAGGCCGGAGCGGGACGTGGCGTTGAACACCTCGACGGGTGTGGCGAGGTCGACCGGGGGCGGGGGCGGGGTCGTCTCGACCGGCTCCTCCGTCTCCGGCTCGACGGGCACCTCGGCCTCGCCGGCGTCCTCCTCGACCGGCTCCTCCTCGGTGGTCCCCTCGTCGGCCTCGGTGGACGTCCCCTCCGCGGGCGTCCCCCCGGAGCCCAGCCCCTGCCAGTCGGAGAGCCACGTGACCGCGCCGTAGGCGAGGAGGGGGAAGACGACGAGGACGACCAGGAAGGGCAGCAGACGGCGGCGGCGCGAGCGCGGTGCGCGGTGAACGCCTCGTGGGCCGCCCCGGGCATCCGCGGCGTCGAACTCGTCCGCGGGGTAGGGGTAGTCGCCGGCCTTCACGGCGGACAGGCTAGCGGGCGCCCCGCCTCTCAGGCGTCGACACCCAGACGACGCGCGGTGCGGGCCCGCTGGCGGGACGCGCGCATCCGGCGCAGGCGCTTGATCAGCATGGGGTCCTGGGCCAGCGCCGCGGGCGAGTCGATGAGCGCATTGAGCACCTGGTAGTACCGCGTCGCGGACATGTCGAAGAGCTCCTTGACCGCCTGCTCCTTGGCCCCGGCGTACTTCCACCACTGGCGCTCGAAGGCGAGGATCTGCTGGTCGCGCTCGGAGAGCTCGGCGGCGTGGACCCGGGCGTCCGTGCGGTCCGCGTCGCGCGCGGTGGCCATCGCGTCCATGGGTCCTCCAGGGTGAAGCGGCGTCGTCGCCCGTCCCCGGGCGTCGGCTCATCGTAGACGCGGAATGACACGCGTGTCATTCGTCCCGGCGCGTCGGGATGACCCCCGCGCGGTGATCGAGTAAGGGAGCGCGGCGGCGGCTAGGGTCGCCGCGTGATCCGTCAGCCCCTCGACGCGCTCATGGCCCCGGACTGGGCCGCGGCCCTCGCACCGGTCGAGCTGCGGCTGCGCGAGATCGGCGACGCGCTGCGCGCGGAGTCCGCGGCCGGCCGGGCCTGGCTCCCGGCCCCCGACGCCGTCCTGCGCGCGTTCGCGCGGCCCATGGCGGACGTCCGCGTGCTCGTCATCGGCCAGGACCCGTACCCGACGCCCGGGCACGCCGTCGGCCTGTCCTTCTCGGTGGCGCCCGGGGTGCGCCCGCTGCCCCGCTCGCTGCAGAACATCCACCGCGAGCTCGCGGACGACGTCGGCGTCGTGCGCGGGCCCGACGGCGACCTCAGCGACTGGGAGCAGGAGGGCGTCCTGCTCCTCAACCGGGTCCTCACCGTGGGCACCGGCGCACCGGGCTCGCACCGGCACCTCGGGTGGCAGGACGTCACCGACCGCGCCGTCACGGCGCTCGTGGAACGGGGCGGGCCGCTCGTCGCCCTCCTGTGGGGCCGCGACGCGCAGCAGGTCCGCCCGCTGCTCGGGGGCGTCCCCGTGGTCGAGAGCGCGCACCCCAGCCCGCTCTCGGCGTCCCGGGGCTTCTTCGGCTCCCGGCCGTTCTCCCGCGTCGACGCGCTGCTCGCCGAGCAGGGCGCGCCTCCCGTGCGCTGGTCCCCCGACCAGCAGACCCGACCGACCGGCGCCGCCCCCTCCCCAGGGGACGGCGCCACGTCGGGCGCCGCGGTCCTGCGACCGCGAACTAGCTGAGGACGACGCTCACCCCCGTGAGCTCCTCAGCCGGCACCGGCACGTTCGCCGGCACCGGGACCGTCGTCTCCGACGCACCGATCACTGCGGACAGCTCGGCCAGCGCGACCCCCCCGGGCCCGCTGAGGGTCACGACCACGTCGTGTCCCTCGCAAGCGGTGTCCAGCCCCGACAGCCGGGCCCCGCTCACGCCGTATCCCTGCAGTGCGGCGTCGTAGGCGACGTCGTACCGGACCTCGATCTGCGACGAGCTGCACCCCTGCACCCCGTCCTCCCCCACCAGGACCTGCTGACCCCCCAGGTCGACCCCGGCCGCGGACGCCGTCCGCACGCCCACCAGGGCGAGCGCCACGAGTGCGACCGATGCCGCCTTCCTCGTCCGTCGATC
This sequence comes from Actinotalea sp. JY-7885, assembly GCF_014525465.1. NCBI lineage: Bacteria > Bacillati > Actinomycetota > Actinomycetes > Micrococcales > Cellulomonadaceae > Actinotalea > Actinotalea sp. JY-7885. Next base: position 10,981 of record NZ_JACEXH010000060.1, read on the forward strand.
CATCTCCACCCTCCTGGTGGTCCACGTCACCGGATCCGTCCGGTGATCCCCTGCGCCGACGTCCTGCCGGCGGTCGCACGCCCGGGGGCGTGCGGGAAGCGTCCTGAGAACGTGCTCAGGAGGCGGGTAGGCCGAGGCCGAGGGGGACGCGCGCGGCGTCGTGGCACAGAGGAGTGGAGCCGGATCGCACGGGAAGCGTGCTGCTCATGGTGGACCTCACGTTCGGTGGCCCGGCTGACCCGAGGGGTCCCGTGGCTTTGCGTCCCCACCTCGCGGTGGGTTTGCCCTTGTCGCTGACGAGCCAAGAGTGACCCATCACACGCCGGCGGTCCAGCCCCCCTTCCGGCTCCGCGCCCGGATTGGGCGTCTGTGTCGCATCGGCGCACACTGGGAGGCGTGGAATTCACCCGGACGCCGCACGGCGACGACGAGCAGCCGACCGCACCGCCGGGCCGCACCGCGCCGTGGCGCCGCTACGTGGCGCTGGGCGACTCGTTCACCGAGGGCCTGTGGGACGTCCCCGGGGGTGCCCCGCCGACCACCACCACCGCCGTCGACCCCACGCTCGTGTGCCGGGGCTGGGCGGACCTGCTGGCCGCGCACCTGGCCGAGCGCGCCGGCATCGGGCAGGGCGACGCCCCGGTGCAGTACGCCAACCTCGCCGTGCGGGGTCGCCTCCTGGAGCCGATCCTGCGCGAGCAGGTGCCGGCCGCCCTCGAGCTGCGTCCGGACCTCGTGAGCGTCGTCGGCGGGGGCAACGACATGCTCCGGCCGGCGGCGGACCCCGACGTGCTCGCGGAACGCCTCGAGGCGGCCGTCGCGCGGCTGCGGGCGGCCGGCGTCGACGTGCTGCTCGCGACCGGCATGGACGCCAAGGACAGCCCGGTCGTCCGGCGCACGCGGTGGCGTGCGGGCGTCTACAACGCGCACATCTGGTCGATCGCACGCAAGCACGGCGCCTACGTGGCGGACGTGTGGGGGATGCGCTCGCTTCGCGACTGGCGCATGTGGGCGCCGGACCGGATCCACCTCACGACCGAGGGGCACCGGCGCGTCGCGCAGGCGGCCCTGGTCGGCCTGGGGCTCGAGCCCGACGACGCCGCCTGGGACGACCCGCTCACGCCGCTGCCGCCCGTGCCGCTCGCGGCGCGCGTCCAGCAGGACGCGGAGTGGTTCCGCGAGCACGCCTACCCGTGGGCGACGCGACGCCTGCGGCGCCGGTCCAGCGGTGACGCACGGCGGCCCAAGCGGCCCGAGCTCACGCCGGTGGAGCGCTGAGCCCCGCAGCAGGGTCCCGGCTGGATCACGAGCACCGCAGGATGTTCCTGCTCCCGAAGATGTCCGTCCAGCTGTCTGCCATCAGGACGACGGAGCGCTGCTGACCCGCCGACACCGTGCGGATGTTCCCCGTGCCGCGCAGCACGAAGGTCGGGCGCTGCGCGCAGCCGGTCTGCGCCGCGACGTTGGACGGCCCCCAGAGGACCTCCGGCGTGCCCCCGAAGACGGGGTGCGCCAGGTCGTAGACCAGCTCCCACGCCCCGCCGGGCGTCGAGGGCGAGGTCACGACGACCGTGAAGCTGCGACGCTTCGGGTCGGCGAACCACGAGCGGTCCGCCACCTCGGTGACGACGGCCGTGCAGGTGGCCGCGGGGTTGTCGACGATCCGGCACGTGACCGGCGGCGCGTACGTCCACGTCGTGGCCAGGTTCCAACCGTCGACCGTCGCGTGCACCCGGACACCCGCGGACGGCTGGTACGCGGGGACGACGACGTCCTGCACCTGCGCGGCCAGGACGACGCTCGCTGCGTGCTTCGCGGCGCCGGAGGCGTCGACCAGGGTCAGCTGGAGCCGTCGGCCGACGCAGTCGGCGGGCACCGTGAGGCGCACCCGCGTCTGCGTCGTCGCGGCCGGGTCGCTCACCGTGGCGCCCGCGCCGTCGCCGCACGGGCGCGAGGCCGTGAAGGCGTCGATGACCCCGCCCCTGACGGTGAGCGAGGAGGCGCTCCCGAGCGTCGCGCTGCCGAGCACAGCCACCAGGAGGACGACGACGACCGCGAAGCGCTTCCTCACGTCGTCCCCTCCCTTCTCGACCATGCTGTTGACCTGCTCCGTGCCCTCTAGCGCGGCGCCCCGACCGGAACCTGCTCGGGCTGGACCGGCGCCGCGTCCGCGGCGTCGCCTGCACCACCGTCGGGAGGGTCGTCCTTCGAGGGCCACAGCAGGGACGCGCCGGCGATCACCAGCACGGAGACCCAGGTCAGCGGGCTGAGGAAGATCGACGCGATCCCGCCGACATGGGGCAGGTGGAGCACCGCCGTGCCCAGCACCTCCTCGCCCGCAGGCTCGAAGGGGTCGACCCAGTCGTTGTTGTCACCCTGGAGCTCCCAGCCCGCGGCGTCCCCGCCGATGACCCGGTGGATGATGCGCGAACCGCCGAAGCCGTCCGGCCGGTAGACCATGACGTCACCCACCTCGACCGGGCCGCAGCGCGAGACCACGAGGTCACCGGTCTGGTAGGTGGGCAGCATCGAGTCGCCCGAGACGATCGTCAGCGTGGTGCAGCCCCCGAGCGAGGACGGCCACAGCAGCCACGCGAGCGTGACGCCGACGAGCGCGAGCACCACGTCGCCGGCGCGGCGCAGCAGCCGGCGCGGGGTTCCCGCGCCGGCCGCGTGCGCACCCGGCCTGCCCGACACGACGTGCGGGTCAGCTCAGCGACTCAGTGGGTCACTTGGTGATGACGACGGCGACGGACTTGATCTCCGCGGCCGGGATGACCGGGCTGATCGCCGTGGAGGTCCACGTCTGCCCGATCTTCGTCGCCGTGAACTCGACGGTCGTCTTGTCGGCCACGACCGAGACCCGCATGTCGCCGTCCGCACACGCGGCGTCGATGCCGGAGATCGTCAGGGTGTCGGCCTTGTACGCGTTCGTCGGCGCGGCGGCGTAGCTCGACGTGAACTTCGCCTGGACGCCGTCGGCGTCGCACGACGCGCTCGTGGTCGTACCGGCCTGGATCGTGCCGCCGCTGACGTTGAGCGTCGACGCGGACGCGAGAGAGAGGCCCGCGACGCCGACGACGGCGAGGGCGATGGCGGCGGACTTACGGCGTGCAGAAGCCATGGGGGTGTGTCCTTCGAGTCGGGCGGCGGCAGCACGTGGGGGCGCGCTGCTCGCAGTGGGGGGACGACCGGTGGGTGGCCGGTCACCAGGCACATCGGACGGTGGGTGCCGTCACTTGAACCCGGCGCTGAGAGTCTCCCGAGCCCGGCCGGCCCCGACGCTGCGACCTGCACCTCGACAGCCGATCTGTGAGGCACCTCACAGGACACGGGGGACCGCCCTGGGCAATCCCGACACCCGCGCTCACCCGATCGGAGCACTCTCCGCAAGAGCCGCCACGCCCGTGTCAGGAGTGCGGTTCTCTGCAGTGCGTGACACGAGAGCCTGGGACGGGGGCAAGCGACCGTTGAGGAGACTTCGAGGTTGAACGACTGCCAGCCTGTTGGCTCGGGCTGCAGAGGAGCCGTCGAGACCGGAGATCTAACGCGGGTGCCGAACATGGCGCGAGGGCGTGGGCCAGGCCCCGAGTCAGCGCTGTCCGGCCCTTGCGAACTCCTCGCCCTATCGCGCCAGGGCTTTCCGGGCCCGTTCGGCCCGACCTCGGACGTCGACCTCCTCATCGACCTCAGCGGCGAGACCGTCGGGTCGCTGTGGACGTTGCTCACCCTTCGCGACGCGCTGAAGGTGCCCGGGGAGCGGCTCGACCTGTGGGCGACGACCGCGCTGAAGCCGGACGTTCTCGAAGACATGCTCGCTAGCGCGATCCGCCTTGGGCGTCCGTGACTGACAGAAGGTCCGCTGCTCCTACCATCGCGCCGGCTTCGCCAGCTGGCCTCAAGGCCGCGACCCGCTCGTACCGGTCGATGAACCGCGCCTCAAGGACCGCGCCCATCGGCGGCAACACCACGCGCCACCAACTCACGCCAGAACAGCCGGGACTACGCCCCACTGCGCCGGCCCTCCGCGGTAGCGCAGAGGGTCTCGCCGCTGATCGTGGTACCTCCCGGCCCGGCGTAGAGCTCGATGACCGCACCCGAGGGCGCGCGACCGCTCAGGACGGTGGCGCCACCGATGTCACGCTCGGTCACCTCGTACCCCATGTCGGTCCAGAACTGACCTACCTGGTCGACCCCTGCGCGAACGTCAGGCAGAGCGACGTCCACCACCTTATGGAGGAGGTAGGAAACACCGTCGCTGCCGTCGGCGCGCTGACACGTCAGGGTGCTCTCGAGCTCTGGCACTGGTTCCGCGGTGAGCCCGATGAGCGCCGCGGTCTCGACGACCACCCGGTCCATCTCGACCTGGTTGTCGAACGCGGTTGGCTCTGCCGTCGTCGCAGCGGGAGTTGGGAGTTCGGCTCTCTGCTCAGCGATGACGCTGCCGACAACGACACCACCGACAACAAGCGCTCCGACGGCAGCCGCGACGATCGCTACTCGCGACGGGCGAGACGCCCGCGGGGAGGCGCTGGCTGGCTGGGGGGCATCACCGGGCAGCCTCCCACGGCTTGGGCACCGTCGTGACGGCCTCCGGATGCCCCGCGACGATCGAGGAGATGTTCAGCAGGGACTCGGTGTCCTGGTGGTAGTACTGCGAGTGCCCGTACGCAGGCAGCGTCCCGGCGGGGCAGTACGGGTGGGGGACCCCCGTCGACTTCGATGCGCTGCCCTTGGTCAGGCGGGTGGCGCCTCGGGCCCTCCGTCCAGACTCATGCGACACGCTCCCGAGCCGGAGGCGGGAATCGAACCCGCGACGACTGTTCACAAGACAACCGCGTTACCACTACGCCACTCCGGCGGGACCGCCCTGGGCAATCCCGACACCCGCGCTCACCCGATCGGAGCACCCTCCGCAAGAGCCGCCTGTCGGATTCGAACCGACGACCGTCCGCTTACAAGGCGGGTGCTCTACCACTGAGCTAAGGCGGCGGCGCGGCCGGTGGGCCGGGCGCGCCAAGTCTGCCAGAGCGGCATGCGGGTCCCGCATGCCGCTCCGGCCGGGTCACCCGACGAGCGTCGGCCCGTACTTCGCGACGACCAGCGCCGCGAGCAGCAGCAGCCACACCCACACCACGACGACGTCGACCTCGTGGTCGATGGCCCACCGGGCCTTCGCCTGCAGGCGGCGCGGCAGGAACAGGTTCCCGTCGCGGATGTTCACGTGGGTCAGGGTCGTGAACACCAGGGTGGTGGAGATCGTCACGAGCAGGCACCAGGGGCACAGCGCGCCGATCACGAACATCGACTGCACGAAGAGCCAGTACGCGAAGATCACGCCCAGCGTGTAGACGGTCTGGGCGGCCGCCATGAACCAGCGCGGGAACCGGACGCCCCCGAGCGAGGCCACGGCGATCGTGATGACCACCGGCTCGGCCACGAGCCCGAGGAACGCGTTCGGGAAGCCGAACAGCGACGCCTGCCACGACTGCGCGACGGTGCCGCACGAGAGCACGGCGTTGATGTCGCAGCTGAGGAGCTTGTCCGGGTCCTCGGCGAGCCGCAGCGCGTCGACGGACAGGACGAACGACGCGAGCAGGCTGATGCACGCGGACACGAGCATGGTCGTGAAGATGAACCGGTTGTCGTGGCGCAGCCGGAACAGGCGTGCCACGAGTCCGTCCGTGGCGGGCAGCGGGCGGTCCAGCACCTCGGTGCCGGAGGCCCGGTCGTCAGCCACGTGCCTTCTCGATCACGTCGACGAGGGCCCCGGGGACGCGCCAGTCGACCTGCTGGTCGGCGACGTTCTCACCGTCCACGAGCACCGTGGGCGTGCCGAACTGCGGCGCGAAGTCGCGCGACGCCTGCTCGGTGGCCGCGGCCACCCACGGCGCGAACGAATCCTCGCCCTCCATGTAGCTGCCGTCGGCGATGGTCCGCGTGACGTCCTGCGGCACCCCGGCGGCCTCCGCCAGCTCGGCGATCTGCTCGTCCGAGAGCCCGGACGTGCCCTCGGCGGGCTGGCTCGCGAACAGGGCCTGGTTGAAGCCGAGGAACGCCTCCGGTGCCCGGTCGGCGACGAGGGCGAGCGCCGTCGCGGATCGGGTCGAGAACTGCGAGCCCTGCGAGAAGCGGTCGAGGATGCTCACCGGCCGGTACTCGACGACGACCTCGCCGGCCTCGCGCAGCTCGTCCAGGTCGGCGCCGTTCACCTGCTCGAACTGGCCGCAGATCGGGCACATGAAGTCGGCGTAGACCGTGACGACGACGGCGTCCTCCGGCACGTCGATGTCACGGGCCACGCCGTCCTCGCCGACGCGGATGCCGCCCTCGTCGTTCGCGGCGGCGGGTGCGCTGACCCCGGCCAGGGGCTGCTCGACCTCGGCGAAGTCCTGGTCCTCCTGCGCCATGGACATGATCCACCAGATGAGGCCGCCGACGACCACGAGGCCGACGACGAGCAGGGAGATGACGATGGTGCGCTGGCGCTGCGCCTGGCGCTGCTGCTCCTCGCGCAGGCGCAGGGCCTCGGCGCGCGCCTCGTCACGGCGCGCGGCCTTGGTGGGGCGGGGTGGGGTGGTGCTCGACATGGGTTCCTCCGGCTGGGGGCGCGCGAGGCGCGCGGGGGCTGCGGGCGTACCGAGGGGTGCCGTCGGCGCTCGACGGCCGGCGCGTGGCCGGCCCGGTGGCGCGTCAGGCGGTGGCGAGGACCGGCGGGCCGCGCCGGCG
>NZ_JACEXH010000061.1:0-17521 GCF_014525465.1 Actinotalea sp. JY-7885
GGCGTGCGCGAGCTCGTGCGCGACGACCGACGCGCCGACGAGGGCGGCCGCGAGCAGCGCGGCGAGCAGGACCGGCCCCCCGGGCCCGGCGCCGGCGTCCAGCACGCGCCAGAGCGCCAGCACGAGGACGGCGAGGGTGACCAGGCTCCCGGGGCTGACCTCCAGGGGCGCGCCCGCGATCCGGCCGGCGACCCACGTGCGCGGTCGCGCCGCCGTCCGGGTGCCGTCCACGTCCCGACCCTAAGCGCTGTCCCGCGAGGCTGTGCCGGAGGTGTCGGTGCCGCGACGTACCCTGCACGCGTGCCGACCGGAACCGCCCCGACCCTCCCCGCCGACGCCGCCCCGCCCGTGCGCCGGCCGGGCCTGTCGCCGTCGCGGGCGAACGACTTCATGCAGTGCCCCCTGCTCTTCCGGTTCCGGGTCGTCGACCGCCTGCCCGAGCCGCCGAGCGCGGCGGCGGTGCGCGGCACGCTCGTGCACGCGGTCCTCGAGCGGCTCTTCGACGCCCCCGCCGGGCGCCGGACCGTCGAGGCCGCGAAGGCGCTCGTCCCCGGAGAGTGGGACCGGATGGTCGCGGACGCGCCGGAGTGCGCCGAGGTCCTGCCCGACGCGGCCGACACGACGGCCTGGTTCGCCGAGGCCGGCGCGCTGCTCGACCGCTACTTCACGCTGGAGGACCCGAACCGGCTGCAGCCGGCGGAGCGCGAGCTGCGGGTCTCGACGGACCTCGACGACGGCTTCGAGCTGCGCGGCATCATCGACCGGATCGACGTGGCGCCGAACGGCGCCATCCGGGTGGTCGACTACAAGACGGGGCGCTCGCCGCGCCAGGGGTACGAGGGCGGCGCGCTGTTCCAGATGCGCTTCTACGCGCTCGTGCTGTCCCGCCTGCGCGGCCAGGTGCCGGCGATGCTGCAGCTCGTCTACCTCGGCGACGGCACGCTGCTGCGGCACGTGCCCGACGCCGCGGAGCTCGAGACCACCGAGCGCCGCATCCGCGCGATCTGGGCCGGCATCCGCACGTCCGCCGAGAGCGGCCGGTGGCTGCCCAAGAAGGGCCCGCTGTGCGGCTGGTGCAGCCACCAGGCGCTGTGCCCGGCGTTCGGAGGCACACCGCCGGACGTCAGCGCCGAGACCGTCGAGCTCGCGCTCGGCGTCCGCCCGACCGCCTGAGGCCGGGCGGACGGGCCGCGCGGGTCAGGCCGCCGGCTCGGCGAGGTGGTCGACGACCTCGCCGCGCGCGAGGGCGCGCAGGTCCGCCACCGTGAACCGGGCGAGCGAGTCGGTGCGGCTCAGGCCGGGGCGCGCCTCGACGGGGGCGATGTGCTGGACGCCCAGTGTCCGCGCGCCCGAGGCGAGCGCCGACGCGATCCCGGGCGGCGAGTCCTCGACCGCGACGCACGCGGTGATGTCCACGCCCAGCAGCTCGGCCGCGCGCAGGTAGGGCTCGGGGTGCGGCTTGCCGCGCGTGACCTCGTCGCCCGTGACGACGACCGAGAACACGCCCGCTGGACCCTGCGCGAGCACCGCGTCCGCGAGGGCGCGGTAGGACATGGTCACCAGTGCGCACGGCACGCCGGCCTCGGCGAGGCCGACCAGCAGCTCGCGCGCCCCGGGCTGCCACGGCAGCTCGCGCCCCACGGACTCCACCACGGCGCCGAGGAGGCGCGCGACGATCGCCTCGGCTCCGAGGTCCACGCCGTGCCGCTGCAGCACCGCGGCCGCGGACATGAGCGGCAGGCCGATCATCTGGAGGGAGTCCGCCTCGGTCCAGGTGCCCCCGGACTCCTCCACCAGGGCGATCTCCGCGGCGAGCCAGGCAGGCTCGGTGTCCACGAGGGTGCCGTCCATGTCCCACAGGACCGCGGCGGGCAGGTCACGTGCTGGCAGGTCGTCGGGCGTGCGGTGAGGCGTCACTGACACGGAAACTCTCTGGTCGGCGGGCTGGGCCCCCGACAGTACCGGCGCGCAGCGGCGGCGCGGACGCGACGCGGCTCCCACCGGGAGGACGGGTAGGGTCCGGCTGCCACCGAGGAGGAGCCGTGCAACCAGGGGTCGACGCCGTCGAGGCGGTACCGGGGATGACCACCGTGCTGGCGGTCCTCCTGATCGCGGCGACCTGCCCGCTCGTGCTCCTGGGCCGCGCGGCGATCGAGCGCGCGTGGCGCCGCGCCGCGGCGTGGGCGGCTGCGACGGCTGTGGTCGTCGGCCTCTGCGCGCTGTACGTCGCGCCCCGCTACGAGACCTGGCAGCGCACCTGGGACTACGACGCGACGTGGGCGCGCGTGGAAGCCCACTACGGGGTCCGGCTCTCCGAGGAGGACAAGGCGACGACGACGCTGCCCCGTCCGCCCCGGGGCTACTCGAGCGGCGTCGTGAACCAGCACGAGCTCGGCCCCGTCACGATGCCCGACGGCACCGTGCGCGAGGACCTCTTCCTGCAGTTCGCCCAGGCCCGACCGGCCCGCGTGGCAGTGGTCACGCAGCCGGAGGGCGCGAACGAGCTGGTGGCGACCGTCGGTGGCTGGTGGCCGGAGATCCCCGTCGTCGAGTAGACCGCCGGCACCCGGGACCACGGGCCTAGGCTTGCCCCCATGAGCGATGCACTCCCCCCCGGCGGACCGCTGCGCGGCGCGGTGATGCTCGCGGCGTTCGAGGGCTGGAACGACGCCGGGGCCGCCGCGACGCAGGCGCTCGTGCACCTGCACGACGTGTGGGGTGCGGAGGAGGTCGACGAGCTCGACCCCGAGGAGTACCACGACTTCCAGGTCAACCGGCCGACCGTCGCGCTGACGGAGGACGGCCGCCGGGAGATCACCTGGCCGACGACGACGATCGCCCTCGCGCAGCGGCCCGACGGCCGCCACATCGTCCTCGTCCACGGCATCGAGCCGTCCATGCGGTGGCGGCGCTACAGCACCGAGCTGCTCGACCTGGCCGAGCGGCTGGGTGTGACGACCGTCGTGACGCTGGGCGCCCTGCTCGCCGACGTGCCGCACACGCGGCCCATCCCGGTCACGGCGACGTCGGACGACACGGTGCTCCAGGCGACCCTCGGCCTGGACGCCAACACCTACGAGGGGCCGACGGGGATCGTGGGCGTCCTCCAGCACGAGGCGCAGCGACGGGGCCTGCGTGCGCTGTCGGTGTGGGGCGCCGTGCCGCACTACGTCGCCCACCCGCCCTCGCCCAAGGCGACGCAGGCCCTGCTCGTGCGCCTCGAAGGGCTGCTGGGCGAGGCGGTGCCGCTGCGCGACCTCGCGGAGGACGCCGAGGCGTGGCAGAACGGCGTCGACGAGCTCGCGGCGGAGGACCCGGAGATCGCCGAGTACGTCGCGCAGCTCGAGGAGGCCAAGGACACGGCCGAGCTCCCCGAGGCGACCGGTGAGGCGATCGCGCGCGAGTTCGAGCGCTACCTGCGGCGCCGCGACGGCGGTCCGGGCGGCGCCTGAGCCACCGGCCGGGCGCCCCGAGGCCGGGGCGCCCGCGCCTCAGAGGCGGACGCCGAGCAGCGCGTCGAGCGCGCGCGCGATCACGCCGGGGGCACCCTCGACGTCACCACCGACGCTGAGGGCCGCGTCGGCCCACGTGTCCACGGCGCGCAGCGCGCCGGGGGCGTCGAGGTCGGCGGCCAGGGCCGAGCGGATCGCGGCGACGGTGGTGTCCGGGTCGGGACCGCCGTTGCCGGAGACCGCGGCGCGCCAGCGCTCGAGGCGGGTCCGGGCGTCCGCCAGCACGGCGTCGTCCCACTGCCAGTCCTCGCGGTAGTGGTGCGCCAGCACGGCGAGGCGCACGGCCATCGGGTCGACACCCTGGCGGCGCAGCTCCGAGACCAGCACGAGGTTGCCGCGCGACTTGCTCATCTTCTCGCCGTCGAGGCCCACCATCCCCGTGTGGACGTGGGCGCGCGCGCCCTGCCCGCCGAGCGCTCGCGCGTGGGCGGTGCTCATGGCGTGGTGGGGGAAGACGAGGTCGCGGCCGCCGCCCTGCACGTCGAACGAGGAACCGAGCGCCTGCTCGGCGATCACCGTGCACTCGATGTGCCAGCCGGGGCGTCCCTCGCCGAGCTCGCCGCCGTCCCAGGACGGCTCCCCCGGCCGCACGCGGCGCCACAGCGCGGGGTCGAGCGGGTCGCGCTTGCCGGGCCGCCCGGGGTCCCCGCCCCGCTCCGCGAAGAGCGCGACCGTCTCGTCGTGGTCCAGGCCGGCGACGGCGGTGAGCTGCTCGTCGGCGGAGATGTCCGCGTAGACGTCCCCGAGGTCGGGCCGGTCGCCGCCGGCGCCCTCCTCGAGCGGAACCCGGTACGCGAGCCCCTGGTCCAGCAGCCGCCGCACCGTCGTGGCGACGGTCGGGATGGTCTCGACAGCGCCCAGGTAGACGTGGGGCGCGAGCACGCCCAGCGCCGTCATGTCCTCGGCGAAGAGCGCCGTCTGCTCCTCGGCGAGCTTCTGCCAGTCGACCCCCGTGGCGGTGGCCCGCTCGAGCAGGGGGTCGTCGACGTCGGTGACGTTGGAGGCGTAGGTGACCTCGAGGCCGGCGTCGAGCCAGGCCCGGTGCAGCAGGTCGAAGGCGATGTAGGTGGCGGCGTGGCCGAGGTGGGTCGCGTCGTACGGCGTGATGCCGCACACGTACATCGTGGCCCGCGGGCCGGTGGCCGCGGTCACCAGCGTGCCGGTGACGGTGTCGAGCACGGTCACCTCCCCGCCGCTACCGGGGATCGAGGGGACATGCGGGGAGGGCCAGGTACGCACCGACGCAGCCTAAGCCAGAGGTGGGACGACCGCCGACCGGCCGTCCTCAGCCGACCGCGGCGCTCACCGGCTGCAGCGCACCGGCCCAGATGAGCACCACGACGACCGCGGCGAGCGCGATCCGGTAGACCACGAAGGGCTGGTAGCTGCGGGTGGAGACGAGCTTGAGGAACCCGATGATCACCAGGTACCCGACCGCGAAGGCGATCGCCGTCGCCAGCGCCGTGACGCCGAGCCCCGGCGTGCCCGGGTCACCGAAGTCGTCGAGGCTCGTGACGAGCTGCTGGAACCCGGAGCCCAGGACCGCGGGGATCGCGAGGAGGAAGGAGTACCGCGCGGCGGCCTCCCGGGTGTAGCCCATGAGGAGCCCGGCGGTGATGGTGCCGCCCGAGCGCGAGACGCCCGGGATCAGCGCCATGGCCTGCGCGAAGCCGAAGAGGATCGCGTGCTTGCCCGTGAGCTGGTCGAGCGTGCGTGTCTTGGCGCCGACCTTGTCGGCCCAGCCCAGGGCGAGGGCGAAGATGGCGAGCGTCGCGGCGACGAGGTAGAGGTTGCGGAACGGTCCCTTGATCGAGTCCTCGAAGGCGAGCCCGAGCACGACGATCGGCACCGAGCCCAGGGCGATCCACCACGCCATCCGCGCGTCCGGGTCGGCCGACCCGAGGCGCGAGCGCAGGTCCGCGCCGTCGCGCCCGCTCAGCGCGCGCCACCACGCGCGGCAGATTCGCGCGATGTCGCGGCGGAAGTAGAGGAGCACGGCGCTCTCGGTGCCGATCTGCGTGATCGCCGTGAACGCCGCGCCCGGGTCACCCCCGCCGGGCAGCAGCTCCCCCACGATGCGCAGGTGCGCGCTGGAGGAGACCGGGAGGAACTCGGTGAGCCCTTGGACCAGGCCGAGGACGACCGCTTCCCACCACGTCATGGCGCGAAGGTTACCGGGGCTCGGGGCCGGGACGACGTCCCGGCCCACCCGACGCCGCCCGGTAGCGTGGTGACCATGGAGGAGCGACAGCTGGGCAGGACCGGACTGCGGGTCTCCGCGCTCGGGCTCGGCACGCTCACGTGGGCGCGGGACACGGACGAGCAGGAGGCCGCGGAGCAGCTGCGCGACTTCGTGGACGCCGGCGGGACCCTCGTGGACACCGCGGCGTCGTACGCGGACGGCGCGGCCGAGGAGCTCATCGGCTCGCTGCTCGGGCGGGTCGTGGCGCGGGACGACGTCGTGCTGTGCACCAAGGGCGGCGTGCGGCGCACGGCGCGCGGCGCCGTCGTGGACGCGTCGCGCGGCGCCCTGCTCTCGTCCCTCGACGCGTCGCTGGCCCGCCTCGGCACGGACCACGTCGACCTCTTCCTCGTGCAGCAGCCGGACCCGCGGACCCCGCTCGCCGAGGTCGCGGCGGCCCTGCGGCACGTCATCGACACGGGCCGCGCCCGCTACGTGGGCCTGTCCAACCACCCGGGCTGGCAGACGGCCCGCCTGGGCACGCTGCTCGAGGCCACGGCGCCGCTCGCGGCCGTCGAGGTCGAGTACTCGCTGCTCGAGCGCGGCATCGAGCGTGAGGTCGTGCCCGCCGCCGCGGCGCTCGGCGCGGGCGTGCTCGCCTGGTCGCCGCTCGGCCGGGGCGTGCTGACCGGCAAGTACCGGCGCACGGTGCCCGCCGACTCCCGCGCGGCCTCGGCGCACCTCGCCGGCTTCGTCACGCCCTACCTCGGGGCGTCGTCGGTCCGGGTGACCGAGGCGCTGCACACGGCCGCGGACGGGCTGGAGCGCACGCCGCTCGAGCTCGCGCTGGGCTGGGTGCTCTCACGCCCGGGGGTGGCGTCCGCGCTCGTGGGCGCGCGCACCGCGGCCCAGCTCCGGACCGCGCTCGACGCCGACACCGCGCTCCCCGAGGCCATCGCTCAGGCCCTGGACGAGGTCAGCGCGCCGGCAACCGGCTACCCCGAAGCCCGCTGACCCACCTCAGCGGCGCGTAGCCGCCGCGCCCCGGTGCGGCGCCCCATCCGCACCCTCCGGCGGAGGCTTGTGACCGGTATGCGGGCACAACCCTCCGGTGCCCCGACCCGCCCCCGGCGACCGGGGTGCCGCGGCTCGTCCGCACCGATCCCGCGGAGGCTTGTGGCCGGGATGCGGGCAGAAGCCTCCGGGGAGCGCGCCGGGCGGGGTCAGCGGCCGGGCTCGTCGAGCTCCGTGCCGTCGAGCTGGTCGTCCTCCAGGTCGTCGAGGTCGTCCTCGTCGACGTCGTCGTCCTCGTCGTCCTCGTCGTCGTCCTCGTCGTCGTCCTCGTCGTCTGCGTCGTCGACCTCGTCACCGAGGTAGAAGGGCAGCGTCTCGCCGTGGACGCGCAGCAGCGCGGTGTCGTAGGCGTCGAAGGCGTCAGCGAGGACGTCGTACGCGTCGTCGACGGCCGGGTCCTCGTCCCCGCGGCCGGTGCTGACCGCGTGGAAGTGGGCCTCGAGTGCGGCGAGCAGGCGGTCGAGCGCGGCACGGGGGTCGTCGGTCATGGGGTCGACGGTAGCGCTCGACCAGGCACAATGGACAACGGCGGTGCGACCACCGGGAGGTATGTGCGTTGAGTCCCATCACGACGTCGGTCCGCGACGGCTGGCGCAACCAGGGCGGTCAGTGGGAGTACCGCGTCCTGACCATCCCGCGCTCCACGAGCAACGGCGACGCCCGCCGCCTGCTCACCGACGAGGCCGAGTACGGCCGGTGGGAGCTGGCCCGCACGAGCCTGTACGCGGGCGGCGAACGCAAGGTCTGGCTGCGCCGCAAGATCATCCGCGTCCGCAGCACGCTCTGACGCCCGCCGCGGCCGGCCTCAGCAGGTGGCGAGCAGCCGGTCCAGGACCCGCGTGCCGAACCGCAGCGCATCCACCGGCACGCGCTCGTCGACGCCGTGGAACATCGCCGAGAAGTCGAGCGACGTCGGCAGCCGCAGCGGCGCGAACCCGTAGCCCGTGATGCCCAGGCGGGCGAGCGACTTGTTGTCCGTGCCGCCGGAGAGCGTGTAGGGCAGCACCGCGGCGCCCGGGTCCTCGGCGTGCAGCGCGGCGACCATCGCGTCGACCAGGTCGCCCTCGAAGGGGAACTCGAGCGCGATGTCGCGGTGGATGTCCTCGATCCGCACACCCGGACCCGCGAGCTCGGCCAGCGTCGCCCGGGCGGCGTCCTCGTGCCCGGGCAGGAAGCGCGTGTCGAGCACGGCCGACGCCGACCCCGGGATGACGTTGGCCTTGTAGCCGGCGTCGAGCTGGGTCGGGTTGGCGGTGTTGCGCACGGTCGCGCCGACGAAGCGCGACGCCGGCCCGAGCGCCTGGACCAGCCGGTCGACGGCGGCCGGGTCCTCCAGGTCGAGCGGCAGCCCGGTGAGCTGCGCGACGCCCTCGAGCAGCGCCCTGACGGTCGGCGTGATCTCCAGGGGCCAGGCGTAGGCGCCGATGCGCGCCACGGCGGCCGCGAGGTGCGTCACGGCGTTCTCGGTGTTGACCTGCGAGCCGTGGCCCGCGCGCCCGTCGGCGACCAGGCGCAGCCAGCCGATCCCCTTCTCCGCCGTCTGGAGCAGGTACGCGCGCCGCCCCCCGACCTCCACCGAGAACCCGCCGACCTCGCTGATCGCCTCGGTCGCGCCCTCGAACAGCTCCGGCCGGTGGTCGACGGCGTAGCTCGCGCCGTAGCGCCCGCCCGCCTCCTCGTCCGCGAAGAAGGCGACGACGACGTCGCGCGCCGGGCGACGGCCCTCGCGCACCATCTGGCGCACGACCGCGAGGATCATCGCGTCCATGTCCTTCATGTCGACGGCGCCGCGGCCCCACAGGAGCCCGTCGCGCTCCTCGCCGCCGAACGGGTCGACGGACCAGTCGTCGGCCGCGGCGGGCACGACGTCGGTGTGGCCGTGCAGCACCAGGGCGGGACGCGAGGCGTCGCTGCCCTCGAGCCGCACCACCACGTTCGCCCGCCCGGGCGCCGACTCGAACAGCTCGGGCTCGAGGCCGACCTCGGCCAGCGCGGCGGCGACGTACTCGGCGGCGACCCGCTCGCCCGGGCCGCTGCCGTCGCCGTAGTTCGACGTGTCGATGCGGAGCAGGTCCTGGCAGAGGCGCGTGACCTCGTCCTGCGCGGTGGTCACGGTGGCGCCGGTCGGCTGGGTCGACATGGCGCCACCGTACCCGCGCGCCGGGAGGTCACCGCGCGTCAGCGGCGCCCCGCACCGTCAGGACAGCCCGCGGCGAGCCAGCAGGGGCGCGATCTCCGGGTCGCGTCCGCGCAGCTCGCGGAAGGTGTCCATGACGTCGAGCGAGCCGCCGCGCGAGAGGAGCACCCGGCGGAAGCGGTCGCCGTTCTCGCGCCGCAGCCCGCCGTTCTCCTCGAACCACGTCACCGTGTCCGCGTCCAGCACCTCGGACCAGATGTAGGAGTAGTACGCCGCGGCGTACCCACCGCCGAAGACGTGGTTGAAGTACGTCGTGCGGTACCGCGGCGGCACGGCCGGCACCGCGATCCCGGCGGCCTCCAGCGCGCGCGCCTCGAACGCCTCGACCTCGTCGACGTCGGTCGGCACCTGCTCGGGGGTGAGCGTGTGCCACGCCTGGTCCAGCAGCGCGGCCGCGAGGTACTCCGTCGTGGAGAAGCCCTCGTTGTACTGCCGCGAGGCGATCATCGTCTCGACCCACTCCTGCGGCAGCGGCTCCCCCGTGACGTGGTGCACCGCGTAGCGGCTCAGCACGCGCGGCTCCCACGCCCACATCTCGTTGACCTGCGACGGGTACTCCACGAAGTCCCGCGGCACCTCGGTGCCCGACTGCGACGGCAGCCGCACGTCCGAGAAGAGCCCGTGCAGCGCGTGCCCGAACTCGTGGAAGAGCGTGATGACCTCGTCCCAGGTGAGCAGCGTCGGCTCGCCCGCGGGCGGCTTGGGGATGTTGAGGTTGTTGACCACCACGGGCCGGTGACCCAGCAGGTGGCTCTGGTCCACGAGGTTGTTCATCCAGGCGCCGCCGCGCTTGGACTCGCGGGTGTACCAGTCGGCCAGGAAGAGCCCCAGCTCGGCGCCGTCGGCGTCGCGCACCTCGAAGACGCGCACGTCCGGGTGGTAGCCGACGAGGTCGGTGCGCTCGGCGAACTGCAGGCCGTAGAGCTCGCCGGCGGCGAAGAAGACCCCGTCGTGGACCACGCGCTCGAGCTCGAGGTAGGGGCGCAGGACGGCGTCGTCCAGCGCGTACCGCTCCTGGCGGACGCGCTCGGCGTAGTAGGGCCAGTCCCACGCCTCGAGGGTCGCGCCGGGCTCGTCGGCCTGCAGGGCCGCTTCGAGGTCGGCGGCCTCGCGGCGCGCGTTCGCGGCGGCGGCCGGCGCGAGCCGGCCCAGGATCGAGGACACGGCCGACGTCGTGCGTGCGGTGCCGTCCTCGGCGACGTACGCCGCGTGGTGCTCGTAGCCGAGGAGCCGGGCGCGCTCGGCGCGCAGGCGCGCGAGCTCGAGCAGGACGGCGCGCGTGTCGTGCTCGCCGCCGCGCCCGCCGCGGGCGATCGACGCCTCGTGGATGCGGCGCCGCACGTCGCGCCGGCGCAGCGTCGCCAGGACGGGCTGCTGGCTGTAGAGCATGAGCTCGACGAGGTAGCCGCTCTCGTGGCCGCGGTCGGCGGCGGCCTGGCGCGCGGCGGCGATGGCGTCCTGCGGCATGCCCTCGAGGTCCTCGGCGTCCTCGACGAGCACGGCGCTGGCGTTGGTCTCGGCGAGCAGCTCCCGCCCGAACGCGGTCTCGAGCGTCGAGATCCGGGAGTTCAGCTCGCGCAGGCGCTGCTGGACCTCCTCGGGCTGCGCGGCACCCGCCCGCACGACGTCGCGCCGCAGCTCGGTGAGCAGCCACGCGGCGTCGGGCTCGAGCGTCACCTCGCCGGCGTCGACGCGCGCCTGGAGCGCCTCGAGGCGCTCGTACAGGCGGCGGTCGAGGTAGATCGCGTCGTGGTGCTCGGAGAGCAGCGGGGCGACCTGCTCCTCGAGGTCGTCGAGCGCGGGCGAGGTGTCGGCGCTCGTCCGGTTGAAGAAGACCGTGGCGACCCGGTGCAGCAGGGACCCGGACCGCTCGAGCCCGAGCAGCAGCTCCTCGGTGGGCGGTTCGGGGTCCGCGAGGAGCGCCTCGACCTCGGCCCGCTCGGCGGCCATGCCCGCCTCGAACGCGGGCAGGTAGTGCTCGTCGCGGATCCGGGTGAAGTCGGGGAGCGCGTACGGCAGCGCCGAGTCGTGCGCGAACGGGTTGGCGGGGTCCAGCGCGGGTGTCGTGTCGATCATCCGGCCATCCTCTCTCACGGCGCGGCGGGCGCCTCCGCGGGCCACGGCTCGGCCGGCGTGCGCGGGTCGTCGCGCAGCAGGGTGGCGAGCCACGCGTCGCGCCGCACGTCGCGCTGCACGCCGTGCAGCCGCACCGCGCCCTCGACCCGGAAGCCGGCACGCCAGGCGATGCGACGCGAGGGCCAGTTGCCGACGAAGGCGGTCCAGAGCACCCGGACCAGGTCGAGCCCGTCGGGGGCGAACGCGTGGTCCAGCACGAGGTCGACGGCCCGGCCCACGACTCCGCGGCCGCGCGCCCACGGCGCGATCCAGAACCCGATCTCCGCCGAGCCGTCGGCGAGGCCGTGCAGCCCGATCATGCCGAGCAGGCGGTCGGAGGTGCCCGTGGCGTCCCGCACCGCCCACACGAGATCCGTGCCGCTCTCCCACCCCGGTCCGACGACGTGGGCGACGAAGAACTCGGCGTCGGACCGCCCGTACGGCGAGGGCACGGTGACCCAGGCGGCGATCTCGGGGTCCTGGCACGCGGCGGTGATGTCGTCCACGTCGCGGTCGGTGGGCGGGGTGAGCAGCAGGTGCTCGTCCCGCAGCATGATCGGTTCCATCGGCGCACGGTAGGGCACCGCGCGACGGCGGACCCACCGCTTTCCCCTCGGCGCGCCGGGTCGCGCGCGGCCGGTCAGGCGGCGGTGACGGGCAGCCCGTGCGCCTCGGCGACCCCGGGCTGCACGAGCGCGCCGTCGTGCGTGGACAGGCCGGCCGCCAGCGCCGCGTCGCGGGCCACCGCCTCGCGCCAGCCGAGCGCCGCCAGCGAGCGCACGTACGGCAGCGTGGCGGCGGTCAGCGCGTGCGTGGACGTGTCCGGCACCGCGCCGGGCATGTTCGCGACGCAGTAGAACGTGGACCCGTGCACCCGGAAGGTGGGCTCGGCGTGCGTGGTGGGACGCGTGTCCTCGAAGCAGCCGCCCTGGTCGACGGCGATGTCGACCAGCACGGACCCCTCCCGCATGCGGGCGACCGTCGCGTTGCTGACGAGCGTCGGCGCCCGCCGCCCCGGGACGAGGACCGCGCCGATGACGACGTCGGCCGCCACGACGGCCTCCTCGACCGCGAGCGGGCTCGACGCGAGCGTGCGCACGCGCCCGCCGTACGCCGCGTCGAGCGCCCGGAGCTTGGCGACGTTCACGTCGAGGATCGTGACCTCCGCCCGCAGCCCGACGGCGATCTGGGCCGCGTGGCGTCCGGCGACGCCGCCGCCGATGACGACGACCGAGGCCGGCGCGACCCCGGGGACGCCGCCCGGCAGCA
This sequence comes from Actinotalea sp. JY-7885, assembly GCF_014525465.1. Taxonomy (NCBI): domain Bacteria; kingdom Bacillati; phylum Actinomycetota; class Actinomycetes; order Micrococcales; family Cellulomonadaceae; genus Actinotalea; species Actinotalea sp. JY-7885. The sequence goes on from NZ_JACEXH010000061.1 coordinate 12,350, forward strand.
GGCCGCGACCGCCCTGGCTGCGCATGAGGTGGTACGCGCCGACCTGCGGGGCGAGGCGCCCGGCGACCTCGCTCATCGGCGCGAGCAGCGGCAAGGACCCGTCGGCCAGCTGCACGGTCTCGTACGCGATCGCCGTGGTGCCGGCCTCGAGCAGCGCGAGCGTGCAGGCGCGGCTCGCGGCGAGGTGCAGGTAGGTGAAGAGGACCTGGTCGCGGCGCAGCAGCGGGTACTCCTGCTCGACCGGCTCCTTGACCTTGCAGACGAGCTCCGCGGCCCAGGCGTCGGCGGCCTCGGGGACCATGCGTGCGCCGGCCGCGACGTACGCGTCGTCCGCGATGCCGGACCCCAGGCCCGCGCCGCGCTGCACGAGCACTTCGTGCCCGTCGCCCTCGAGCGCGTGCACGCCGGCCGGCGTGAGCGCGACGCGGTACTCGTGGTTCTTGACCTCTGCCGGTACGCCGATCCTCATCGTGCTCCTCCGTCCGGGGCTCCTGCGAGCGTCGCACGCGGGAGCCGGACGCGACAGCCCTGGGCCCGCTGCGGGCCGGTCGTGGTCGACTGGGGCCATGACGGCGAGGGTCCACCGCAAGGCGCGAGCGGACGCGCCGCCGGGCTTCTTCGCGTGCGAGGCGGCCGGCCTGCGCTGGCTCGCGGCGGCCCGCGCGGTCCCGGTGGTGCGCGTGCTGGAGGTCCGCGACGACGCGCTCCTCCTCGAGCACCTCGAAGCCGCCCCGCCCACGCCGGACGCGGCGCGCGAGCTCGGCCGCGGGCTGGCGCGGCTGCACGACAGGGGCGCGCCGGCGTTCGGCTGCCCGCCCGACGGGTGGACGGGCGACGGCTTCTTCGGTCCGCTCGACGCGCCGCTGCCGCTGCGTTCCGGGGCGTACGAGCGGTGGGGCCCGGCCCTCGCGGACCTCCGGCTGGAGCCGGTGCGCGAGCCGCTGCGGGCGACCGGGCGCCTGTCCCCCGGCCTCGCGGCAGCGCTCGACGTTGTCGGACGCCGCCTGCGCGACGGCGCATGGGACGACGGCGACGGGCCGGCCCGCGTGCACGGCGACCTGTGGTCGGGCAACGTCGTCTGGACCGCCGCGGGGGCCGTGCTCATCGACCCCGCCGCCCACGGCGGGCACCGCGTGAGCGACCTCGCGATGCTGGCCCTGTTCGGCCTGCCGCACCTGGACGTCGTCCTGGCGGGATACCAGGAGCAGCACCCCCTGCCGACCGGCTGGCGGGACCTGCTCGGCCTGCACCAGCTCTTCCCGGTCGCCGTCCACGCGGTGCTCTTCGGCGGCGGGTACGTCGGGCAGCTGGAGCGGCTGGCGACGCACTACGCGGGCGGGTGAGCGCGCCCGCCGTCGCCGGACCCGCGCGCGGCACGGGACAATGGCGCCCGTGTCAGCAACAGTGCAGGCCCGCGGCGTGGCCGCGGCGTTCGGGGACCGCCTCCTGTTCCGGGGGGTCGACCTCGTCGTCGCGCCCGGCGACGTCGTCGGGCTCGTCGGGCCCAACGGGGCCGGCAAGTCCACGCTCCTGGCGATCCTGCGGGGCACGCGCGTGCCGGACGAGGGCAGCGTCGCGGTCTCACCGCCCGACGCGCAGCTCGGGTTCCTCGCCCAGGAGGGCGAGCGGGTACCGGGCGAGACGGTCCGGCAGCACCTCGAGCGCCGCACCGGGGTCGCGGCGGCGCAGGCGGCCATGGACGCGGCGGCCGACGCGCTCGCCGTCGACGCGTCCGGCGCCGCCGGGGACGCGTACTCCGACGCGCTGGACGCGTGGCTGCGCCTGGGCGGCGCCGACCTCGACTCCCGCTGCGCGAGCGTCACCGACGAGATCGGGCTCGACGTCGACCTCGACCACCCCATGACGGCGCTGTCCGGCGGGCAGGCCGCACGCGTCGGCCTCGCCGCGCTGCTGCTCTCGCGCTACGACCTGTACCTGCTGGACGAGCCGACGAACGACCTCGACGCGGCGGGGCTCGACCTCCTCGAGGACTTCGTGCACCGCTCCGAGGCGCCGATCGTCGTGGTGAGCCACGACCGCGAGTTCCTCAGCCGCACCGTGACCGCCGTCGTGGAGATCGACCGCAGCCTGCAGCGGGTGCAGCTCTACGGCGGCAGCTATGACGCCTACCTCGAGGAGCGCTCGGTCGCGCGGCGCCGCGCGCGCGAGGCGTACGAGGGCTACGCGTCACGCCTGGACGCGCTCCAGGCTCGCGCCCGCACGCAGCGGGCGTGGATGGAGAAGGGGGTGCGCAACGCCCGGCGCAAGGCGTCCGACAACGACAAGTACATCAAGAGCTTCCGGGGCCAGACCTCGGAGAAGCAGGCGGCCAAGGCCCGGCAGACCGAGCGGCTGATCGAGCGGCTCGAGACGGTCGAGGAGCCCCGCAAGGAGTGGCAGCTGCAGCTGAGCATCGCGAGCGGCCCGCGCTCCGGCGCCGTGGTCGCCGTCGCCCGCGCGGCCACGGTGCGGCGCGGCGACTTCACGCTGGGACCCGTCGACCTCCAGGTCGACTGGCAGGACCGGGTCGCGGTGACGGGGCCGAACGGCGCGGGCAAGTCGACGCTGCTCGCGCTCCTGCTCGGCCGGCTCGAGCCGACGTCGGGCGCCGTCGACCTGGGCTCAGGCGTGCTCGTGGGCGAGGTCGACCAGGCGCGGCGCGCCTTCGAGGGCGACGAGCCGCTCGTCACCGCGTTCGCGCGCGAGGTCCCCGAGTGGACGACCGCCGACGTGCGCACGCTGCTGGCGAAGTTCGGCCTCGGCGGGCACCACATCCACCGCCCGGCGGCGTCCCAGTCCCCCGGCGAGCGCACGCGGGCGGCGCTCGCGCTGCTGCAGGCCCGGGGCGTCAACCTGCTCGTGCTCGACGAGCCGACGAACCACCTCGACCTGCCCGCGATCGAGCAGCTCGAGGCGGCGCTCGACGCGTTCGACGGCACGATCCTGCTCGTGACCCACGACCGGCGGATGCTCGAGACCGTGCGTCTGACCCGCCGCCTGCACGTGGAGGGCGGCGCCGTCACGGAGATCACGCCGGACTGAGCGCGGCGTCTCCCCTGGCGCGGGGCGCGCGCCCGGCGCAGGGTGGGCGAAGGACCGCCACCGGCGGCCCGCGCGAGGGGGCGACATGTGCCGATGGCTGGCGTACTCGGGGGCGCCCGTGGCGCTCGAGGACCTGTTGTACAAGCAGGCGAACTCGCTCGTGCTGCAGAGCCAGCACAGCCACCTGGGCGCGGAGGCGACGAACGGTGACGGCTTCGGGGTCGGCTGGTACGACGGCCACACCCCCGAGCCCGGGCTGTTCCGGTCCACCGACCCCGCCTGGAGCGACCGCAACCTGCGTGAGCTCGCGCGGCACGTCCGCTCCGGGCACGTCTTCGCGCACGTGCGTGCCACGAGCGGCAGCGCCGTGCAGCAGACCAACTGCCACCCGTTCCGGCACGACGACTGGCTCTTCATGCACAACGGCAGCGTCGACCGGTTCCCCGAGCTCCGGCGCGACCTGCAGCTCGCCGTCGACCCGAGCCTGTTCCCCCTCATCGAGGGCACCACCGACTCCGAGACGGTCTTCCACCTCGCGCTGACGTACGGCCTGGCCGACGACCCGCCCGCGGCGATGGCGGCCGCCGTCGGCCTGGTCGAGGAGACCGGCCGGCGACACGGCGTGGAGTTCCCGTTCCAGGGGACCCTCGCCGCGACGGACGGCCGACGGATGTGGGCGGTGCGCTACTCCTCGGAGGGCCGGTCGCGCACGCTGTTCCGCAACGCCGACATCTCCGCGCTCCGGCAGCACTACCCGCACAGCCGCGCGCTGCGGGGGGTGCCCGACGACGCCCGGCTCGTCGTCTCCGAACCGCTGGGCGACCTGCGCGGCGCCTGGCTCGAGGTGCCCGAGGCGACCTGCCTGGTGGTCGACGGGCGCGACGAGGAGGTGCGCCCGTTCGTCCCGCGCGCCCCTGCCGCCTGACCGCGCGCGTCCGTCAGTCGCCCCCGACGCGCAGCACCTCGTGCAGGCCGTCGCGCCGGTGCACCAGGACCTCGACGACCACGGCCAGGCCGGCGAGCGCTGCGACGGCGGCGAGCAGCCCCACCACCGCGCCCGGGTCGACGACCAGGTCGGGCATGCCGACGCCCCCGGTCATGACCTCGAGCCCGAGCGCGGGGCCCAGCGCGAGCACGACCAGCACGCCCGACGCGGCGCCGGCCAGGACGGCCGCCAGCACCGCCGGGCCGACCTCCGCGAGCGCGAGCCACCACCCCGCTCCCGGGCGCATGCCGAGCGTGCGCAGCAGGGCCAGCGTCCGGCCGCGCTCGCGGGCCCCCGACACGACCGTGAGGACGAGCGCCGCCGCGGCCAGCACGCCGGTCATCGACAGTGTGAGCGCCATGAGGCCCTGGACGCCGCCCACCAGCCCGGGGCCGCGGCGCTCGGCGAGCCACCCGACGCGGGTCGTCACCGCGTCGGCCGGCAGCCCCGCGACGGCGTCGGACGCCCCCGGGCCGGACACCCACACGACGTCACGCGCGAGGGGCTCGTCCATGAGCGGGACGACGTGCTCGGGCGACAGGTAGAGGAACGGCCCCGGGAGCTGGCCGTCCGGGGCGACGTCCGTGGTGCCCACCACGCGCACGGTCAGGCGCGTCCCGCGGAACGTCACCGTGAGGGGGTCCTCGACGGCGTCGCCCAGGTCGCGCGCCAGCGCCGCGTCCACCACCGCAGGCACCGCGTCACCCGCCGCGGTTCCCGCCAGGCCGGCGAGGGCGGCGACGTCGGTGCCGGCGCCCGGCACGCCCCGGACCAGGTCGGCGAACGCCCCGTCGACCGCCAGCACCGACACGTTGACGTTCCGCGGCCCGAGGTCCAGCGCGGTCCCCGCCGTCACGGCCGCCGCCGACACCGCCGTCACGCCGGGCTCGTCGGCCAGGTCACGCGCCAGCGCCTCACCGTCGGTCCCCCGCATCCGCGTGACGTCGACACGGGCGTCCGCGCCGACCCGGGACCACGAGGCGTCCACCTGGCCCTCGGCGACGGTGCTCAGCAGCAGCATGCTCGACACGGCCACGCCCGTGCCCAGGGCGAGGGTCAGCACGGGCAGCGCGGCGACGGCGCGCTGCGCGCGGCTTGCCCCGACCACCCCGAGCGGGCCGCGGGTCCGGCGCGCGCGCGCCGCG
>NZ_JACEXH010000005.1:0-43952 GCF_014525465.1 Actinotalea sp. JY-7885
GTCGAGGAGGCGCACGGCCGACGCTCCCGCGCCGTGCGCGGCCGGTTCGTCGGCGACGTGCCGGCCCCGGGGCGCAGGCGCGGACCCGGCGTCGTGCGCGGACCGCGGTTCCCGCGGCTCCGGCGGCGCGGTCGGCGCTGCTGTCGAGGGCGTGTCCACTCACCGAGCATCGCGTGGGACCCGCGCCCTGTCGCGCCGAGCGGCGCCGGGCCCCGGCGGGAGCGACGCCGAGCCCCGGCGAGAGCCGCCCTCGGTCACGATCGGGTCACGACCGTTGACACCGGTCGACGCACGGGCGCACGGTGTGCGCAATCGATGAGACCGGTCTCAGAACGCTACCGACCGCCGTGCGCGTGCGGATGGGACCGATCCCAGCCGACGCCTCCGCGCTCGTCCCGAGCGTGGCACGTACGGAGCGGCAGAGCAGCCGCTCATGACGACGAAGGAGTCACACGTGCGCACCACCAGGAAGCGGTCACTCACCCTCGGCGCCGGCGTGGCGGGGTTCGCCCTGCTCGCCAGCGCCTGCAGCACCGGCACCGGCACCGACGACGACGCCGGCGGCGACGAGGGCGAGGGCGGTGGTGACTCCGAGGAGATCACCCTCACCGTCGCGACGTTCAACGAGTTCGGGTACGAGGAGCTCGTCGAGGAGTACATGGACCTCAACCCCGGGATCACGGTCGAGCACCGCAAGGCCGCGACAGCCAACGAGGCGCGCGACAACCTCAACACCCGCCTCGCGGCCGGCTCCGGACTCGCGGACATCGAGGCCATCGAGGTCGACTGGCTGACCGAGCTCATGCAGTTCTCGGACAAGTTCGTGGACCTCAGCGACCCGGAGGTCGAGGACCGCTGGATCGACTGGAAGACCGAGGCCGCCACCACCGAGGACGGCATGCTCATGGGCTACGGCACGGACATCGGGCCGCAGGGCATCTGCTACCGCTCGGACCTGTTCGCGGCCGCCGGCCTGCCGACGGACCGCGAGGAGGTCGCGGCGCTGCTCGAGGGCGACTGGGAGAACTACTTCACGGTCGGCGAGCAGTTCGTCGCCAACTCCGACGCCGCCTGGTTCGACTCGGCCGGCGCGACCTACCAGGCGATGGTCAACCAGCTCGAGAACGCCTACGAGGAGGACGACGGCACGCCCATCCCGCTCGAGGGCTCGGAGGTCGAGGACCTCTACACCACCGTCCTGGAGGCGAGCGTCGACCGCGAGCTGTCCGCGCACCTCGCGCAGTGGAGCGACGACTGGAACGCCGCGTTCCAGAACGGCGCCTTCGCCACGATGGCCTGCCCCGGCTGGATGCTCGGCATCATCGAGGGCAACGCGGCGGGCGTGACCGGCTGGGACATCGCCGACGTCTTCCCCGGCGGCGGCGGCAACTGGGGCGGGTCCTACCTCACGGTGCCGACCCAGTCCGAGCACCCGGAGGAGGCCATGGCGCTCGCCAACTGGCTGACCGCTCCCGAGCAGCAGATCAAGGCGTTCAACTCCAAGGGCACGTTCCCGAGCCAGTCCGCGGCGCACGAGTCGGACGACCTCCTCACCTCCACGAACGACTTCTTCAACGACGCCCCGACCGGGCAGATCCTCGTGAACCGCGCCGAGGCGGTCACGGCCACCCCCTACAAGGGCACGAACTACTTCGCGATCCACACCACGGTCGCCGACGGCCTGACCCGCGTCGACGTGGACCAGACCGACGACGCCGCGTCCTCCTGGGAGAAGACGCTCCAGGCGTACGCCGAGCTCGGCCTCTGACCGAGCAGTCCGGACCGCACGGTCCGCGATGAGCGCGGGCCGGGCCGGGGAGCACGCCACCCCGGCCCGGCCCGGCGTTCGCACGGACGACGTCGTCTTCGCCACCTGGAGCTTCCCGTGTCAGTGACCGTCCCCGTCGGGACCGAGCCCGAGCGCCCCGAGCAGGACGAGCGCGCGACCTCGGCCGCCACCGCACCACCGGACGACGCCCGCCAGCGCCTGCGCAACCTGCGCGGCAGGCTCGACGTCCGGCTCTCGCCCTACCTGTACATCTCGCCGTTCTTCGTCGTCTTCGCGATCGTCGGGCTGTTCCCGCTGGTCTACACCGCGTACGTCTCGTTCCACGAGTGGCACCTCATCGGCGGCCAGGGCGAGTTCGTCGGGTGGCAGAACTACACCGACGTCCTGCAGCAGCCCCGGTTCATGACCGCGCTGCGGAACACGTTCAGCATCTTCCTGCTGTCGTCCGTGCCGCAGCTCATCGCGGCCATCGTCATCGCGGCGGTCCTCGACGCCAACCTGCGCGCCAAGACCTTCTGGCGCATGGGCGTCCTGCTGCCCTACGTCGTCGCCCCGGTCGCGGTGGCGCTCATCTTCTCGCGCCTCTTCGCCGACCAGGCGGGCATGGTCAACACGCTCCTGGGGACGGTCGGGATCGAGCCGATCCGCTGGCACGCCGACGCGCTCGCCAGCCACGTCGCGATCGCGACGATGGTCAACTTCCGGTGGATCGGCTACAACACGCTGATCTTCCTCGCGGCGATGCAGGCGATCCCGCGCGACATCTACGAGGCGTCAGTCATCGACGGCGCCAACCGCTTCCGGCAGTTCTTCTCGGTCACCGTCCCGATGCTCCGGCCGACGATGATCTTCGTCATCCTGACCTCGACCATCGGGGGCCTGCAGATCTTCGACGAGCCGCGCATGTACGACCAGCTCGGCACGGGCGGCGCGGACCGGCAGTGGATGACGGTGACGATGTTCCTCTACGAGCTCGGTTGGGGCGCGCAGAAGAGCTTCGGCCGCGCGGCCGCCGTCGCGTGGATCCTCTTCCTCATCATCGTCGTGATCGGCCTCGTCAACTTCGCGCTCACCCGGCGCATCGCGTCCACCGGCCAGGCCGACCCCGGCCGGCGTCAGCGCCGCGCCGCCGCGCGTGCCGCCGCCCGCACCACCGAGAAGGGCGGACGGCGATGAGCTCTGTTCCCATGATCGCCCAGACCGCGGGGGCCGGGGCCGCGCGTGCCGCGGCCCGCAAGCGCGGGCTCGGGGGCGCCGGCGTCAACCGCCGCCCCGGCTGGGTCACGTACGTGATCCTCGGCCTGGTGCTCGCGATCTCCGCGTACCCGATCTACTACGCGTTCCTCCTGGCGTCGTCGGACTCGGCGACGATCGCGCAGAACCCGGTGCCCTCGCTGATCCCGGGGCCGAACCTGCTCGAGAACCTGGGCCGCGTCGTCTCCTCGGACATCAAGTTCTGGCAGGCGGTCACCAACAGCGTGGTCGTCTCCGTCGTCACGTCGGTGTCCGTCGTCTTCTTCGCGACGCTGGCCGGCTTCGCCTTCGCGAAGCTGCGCTTCCGCGGCCGGCGCGGGCTGCTCGTCTTCATCGTCGCGACGATGGCGGTGCCCGTGCAGCTCGGCGTCGTCCCGCTGTTCATCGTGATGTCGAAGCTCGAGTGGACCGGCAAGCTCATCGCCGTCATCGTGCCGAGCATGGTCACGGCGTTCGGCGTCTTCTGGATGACCCAGTACCTCGAGGAGGCGCTGCCGTACGAGCTCATCGAGGCGGCGCGCGTGGACGGCTGCTCGATGATCCGGACGTTCTGGCACGTGGCGCTGCCCGCCGCGCGCCCGGCGGCGGCCATGCTGGCGCTGTTCACGTTCGTCGGCTCGTGGACGGCCTTCTTCTGGCCGTTCATCGTCCTCGGGTCCTCGAACCCGACGCTCCCGGTGGCGCTCCAGCTCCTCCAGGCCTCGTACTTCAAGGACTACGCTCTGATCATGGCAGGCGTCGTCGCAGCAACACTCCCCCTCATCCTCCTGTTCGTGCTCGCCGGCAAGCAGCTGGTGTCCGGCATCATGCAGGGCGCGGTGAAGGGATGAACCACGACCTGAAGCTCCCCCGCGGCTTCGTCTGGGGAGCGGCCACCGCCGCCTTCCAGATCGAGGGCGCCAGCACCGCCGACGGCCGCACCGACTCCATCTGGGACACGTTCTGCCGCGTCCCGGGCGCCGTCGCCAACGGCGACACCGGCGAGGTCGCGTGCGACCACTACCACCGCTGGCCGCAGGACATCGCCCTGATGACCGAGCTCGGCCTCGGGGCGTACCGCTTCTCGACCGCCTGGCCGCGGATCATGCCCGAGCCCGGCCGCGTCGAGCAGCGTGGGATCGACTTCTACTCGCGCCTGGTCGACGGCCTCCTCGAGGCGGGCGTCACGCCGTGGCTGACCCTCTACCACTGGGACATGCCGCAGTGGCTCGAGGACCGGGGCGGCTGGACCTCGCGCGAGGTCGTGGACCACTTCACCGAGTACGCGATGGTGCTCCACTCCGCGCTCGGCGACCGGGTCCGGCAGTGGACGACCCTGAACGAGCCGTGGTGCAGCGCGTTCCTCGGCTACGCCGGCGGGCAGCACGCGCCCGGGCGGCAGGAGCCGCAGGCCGCGGTCTCCACGGCCCACCACCTGCTGCTCGCTCACGGTCACGTGATCCGCGAGATCCGCGCGGTGGACCCGACGGCGTCGCTCGGCATCACGCTGAACTTCACGGTGACCGACCCGGTCGACCCGTCCGACGAGGCCGACGTCCGCGCGGCCGCGCTGGTCGAGACGATGCAGAACCGGCTGTTCGTGGAGCCTGTCGTGCTGGGCGCCTACCCCCAGGACGCGGTCGACGCGTTCGCGGCGGTCGGCACCGAGCTGCCGGTGCGCGACGGCGACCTGGAGGTCATCGCGACGCCGATCGACTTCCTGGGCGTCAACTACTACAACGGCATGGCCATCACGGGCCACCAGCCGGCTCCCGAGACGGTGGTGCCCGCGGGGGCGCCCCCCGAGCGCACGGTCAGCAACCCGTCGGTCGGCGTCGTCGGCGCCTACCCGGTCTCGCGCGGCCTGCCGCGCACGGCCATGGACTGGGAGGTCCAGCCGGACGGGCTCGAGCGCCTGCTCATCGGGCTCCACAAGGACTACACGGGGCCCGCCGGGATCCCGCTGTACGTCACGGAGAACGGCTCGGCGTTCGAGGACGAGGTCGGCCCGGACGGCACGGTGCACGACGTCGAGCGCACCGACTACCTGGTCGAGCACCTCGCGGCGCTCGGCCGCGCGGTGGAGGCGGGCGCGGACGTGCGCGGCTACTTCGCGTGGTCGCTGCTCGACAACTTCGAGTGGGCGTTCGGCTACGACAAGCGGTTCGGCATCGTCCACGTCGACTTCGAGACGCTCGAGCGCACGCCCAAGACCAGCGCCCGGGTCTACGCCTCAGCGATCGCGACCGGCACCGTGCCCCTGGGCGGTACGGTGCGCCCGTGACCCCCAGCCCGCTCGCCCGCCGGGGGGCACCGACGATCCGCCAGGTGGCGGCGGCTGCCGGTGTCTCCCGGGCGACGGCCTCGCGCGTGATCAACGGCGGCAACCTGGTGAGCCCGCAGGCGCGCGCCGCCGTGGAGCGGGCGATCGCGGAGCTGGCGTTCGTGCCGAACCCGGTGGCGCGCAACCTCGCGACCAGGCGCACGGGCTCGGTCGCCCTCGTGGTGCCCGAGCCGAACAACCGGCTGCTGACGGATCCCTTCTTCGGCGGCATCGTCAACGGGCTGAGCCTGGCGCTCGACGACTCGGACCTGCAGATGGTCCTCGTCATCGCGCGCCGGGGCGCGAGCACGGAGCGCGCCTCGCGGTACCTCACGCAGGGCCACGTCGACGGCGCCGTCGTCGCCTCGCACCACCGCGACGACGCGCTCAACCGCGAGCTGGTCGACTCCGGCCTCCCCTGCGTCTTCCTGGGGCGCCCGCTCGACGTGCGCCACCCGTACTACGTCGACGTCGACCACACGGCCGGTGCGCGCATGGCGACGGAGCACCTCATCGCGTCGGGCCGCACCCGCATCGCCACCATCGCCGGCCCGCCGGACATGACCGCGGGCGTCGACCGGCTGGCCGGCTGGCGCGAGGCGATGCGCACGGCGGGCCAGGCTGACGATGCCGTCGAGTTCGGCGACTTCACGGCGCGCGGCGGAGCGGCGGCCATGGCGCGCCTGCTCGAGGCGCACCCGGACCTCGACGCGGTGTTCGTCGCCAACGACCTCATGGCCTCGGCCGCGCTGACGCACCTCGCCCAGCGCGGGCGGCGCGTGCCCGAGGAGATCGCGGTGTTCGGGTTCGACGACATCGGGGTCGCCGAGACCACCGACCCGCCGCTCAGCACGGTCGCCCAGCCGCTCGACCAGATGGTGGCTCGGGCCGCGGTGATGCTGCTCGCGCTCCTCGCCGGCGAGGAGGTCCCGCCGCAGCCGATCCTGTACGAGGCGCGCCTGTCCCTGCGCGAGAGCGCGTAGGCGTCGCCTCCCCACCAGGGGCGGTGGTCAGGCGAGGACGGTCTGACCGAGCGCGTTGCCGATGGCGAAGGTGATCGCCATCGCGAGCACTCCCCCGACGATGAGCCGTACGACGGCGCGGAGCCGCCGCGCGCGGCCGAGCCGGGCGCTGATGGTCCCCGTCAGGGCGAGCGCCACGACGACGGCGGCGGCCGTCACCGCCACGCGCGTGCCGGGCGGCGCGAGCACCACCGCGAGCAGCGGGAGCAGCGCGCCCACGGTGAACGAGACGGCCGAGGCGAAGGCGGCCTGCCACGGGTTCGTCCGCTCGAGGGGGTCCAGGCCCAGCTCGGCCTCGACGTGCGCGCCGACGGCGTCGTGGGCGGTGAGCTCGAGCGCGACCTGACGCGCGGTCTCCGGCGCCAGGCCACGGGCCTCGTAGAGCCCGGTGAGCTCGGCGAGCTCGCCCTCGGGGTCGTCGGCCAGCTCCTGACGCTCGAGCGCGATGAGGGCGCGCTCGGTGTCGCGCTGGCTGCTGACGGACACGTACTCGCCCAGGGCCATCGAGACCGCCCCGGAGGCCAGGCTGGCGACGCCGGCGACGAGGATCGCCTTGCTGTCGTCGGTCGCGGCCGCGACGCCGATCACCAGGCCGGCGGTCGAGATGATCCCGTCGTTCGCGCCCAGCACGCCCGCGCGGAGCCAGTTGAGCCGCGCCTGCAGGCCGGCGGCGTGGGGCTCGGCGCGCGCCGGCAGCGCACCGGGCGACCCGGCCACGGCACCCGCCCCGGCCGCGGGCTCACCCGAGCGCATCCCCGACCCGGGCTCGGCGGCGCCGTCTGCCATACCTCGACGCTAGGCCTGCCCCCGGCCGAGCGCCACCACACCGGGACGGCAGCGCGGCGCCTGCGTCAGGCGGTGGACGCGCGGCCCGCCGCGCCACCCGCGCCACCCGGGCCGGGTGGCGCCTGCGGCTGCCCCGCCTCGCCCCGCACCGCGTCGAGGAGGATCCGCTCGAGCCGCGGGTCCGCGAGCGCGCGGAAGTGCCCGGGCGTCGCCAGCTCGACGTTCGCCGCACCGGGCAGCACGCTGCCGCCGGGGATGTGCGGGTCCCACGGCGCGTAGACCGAGGTGATGCGCGCGTTGACCTCGCGCTCCGTCCCCAGCTCGAGCAGGCCGACGTCGTCGGGCCGGAACACGCGCAGGGACGCGATCGGGAGCCACCGCGCGTACGCCGACCCCGCGAACGGCGTGTTGATGGCGACCATCGAGCGGATGCGCCCATCCGGGTCCTCGCGCAGCATCGCGCGCTTGCCGATGAGCCCGCCCTTGCTGTGCGCGACGACGACGACGTCGCGCAGGTCCTGCTCGCGCAGGTACCTCCCCAGCACCTGCGCGGCCGCCGGGATGGGCCCGACGTTGTAGCCGAGCGCGGGCAGCACGTGCACGCCGTGCCCGTTGCGGTGCAGCAGGTCCGCGACGGGCCGCATGAACGGCCAGCTCTCGTACACCCCCGGCACCAGGACGACGTCGGGCGCGACCCGCCCGTCCCGGTAGGCGTCCGCCCCGCCGCGCCGCAGCAGCCCCTCCGCCTGCCGGACGACGACGTACGCGTAGTCGGTCGTGCGCCACCACGCGTGGCGGGCGTGCCGGGCGACGAACCTCGCGGCGCGTCCGATCACGACGGGCCCGCGACGGGCACCGCTCCGCCGCCGGCCCGCTCCGCCCCGAGCCCAGCAGCAGCACCGGCCAGCCCTCGCACCTCGTCCGCCACCTCGCCGGGCCGGCGCATCATCAGGACGTGCCCGGCCCCCGCCGCCTCGGCGATCCGCGCGTCGAGCGCGCGCCGCGCCAGGCCCTCGAGGTACTGCGGCTGGGCGACGGGGTCCTTCCCACCGCGCATGAGCAGCACGGGCACGACGAGCTCGGCGAGCCGGTCCTCGAGCGGGTAGTCGATCATGTGCGGCAACGTGGCGAGGTACCGCCGCGGTCCCGCCCGGAAGTAGTCGGAGAACACCGTCCAGTTGGCACGCGGCGTCTCGTGCCGCGTGCCGCGCAGCAGCCGCAGGCCCTGGCGCACGGCGGACCGCGCCCCGGGCTCGGTGACCGGTCCGAACAGCGCGACCGCCGACGCCAGCCCCGGTGAGGCGGCCGCCGCCTCCGTGACCACCTGGGTCCCCATCGAGTGCCCCACCAGCACCACGCCGGACCAGCCCTCGCGCGCGACCAGCTCGGTCACCACGCGCGCGTGCTCGGCGATGCCGAGGGTCGCGCCCGTCCACCGGCTCGCGCCGAACCCCGGCAGGTCCGGGACGAGCACGGGCCCGGTTCGCGCCAGCTCGCGCGCGAGCGGCTCGAAGTACCGCCCCGACACGCCGATGCCGTGCACGAGGACCACGGGCGGCATCGCACCGGCACCCCCGCCCGCGGGGCCGAGGCGCACGACGGCGACGTCGTGCCCCGCGGCGCGGACGGTCTCGCGCACCACGGTCAGGCCCTGCGTCGCGTCAGTCATGACCGTCAACGTACGTGGCCGCGCCCGGTCCGGCGCGGCGACGTCGTCGTCCCGCGGCGCGGGACCGGCGCGTCAGGCGGTGCGCTGCACCGGGATGCGCTCGCGCACCAGGCCGGGCACGCGCGTCTCGATCGCGTCGAGCATCGCGGGGATCCGGTCGGCCGACGTCGGCCGCCCCAGCCCGAAGCCCTGGGCCGCGTAGCAACCCATGTCACGCAGGGCGAGGAGCGTCGCGTCGTCCTCGACGCCCTCCGCGACGACCGCCAGGCCCAGGTGGCGGGCGAGCTCGACCGTCGAGCGCACGATCGCCGCGCTCGCGTCGTCGTCGAGCAGGCCGGCGACGAAGGAGCGGTCGATCTTCAGCCGCCGCACCGGGAGCCGGGTGAGGTAGGCGAGCGAGGAGTAACCGGTGCCGTAGTCGTCGACCGAGAGCATGACGCCCAGCTCGTCGAGCGCGCCCAGCACCTCGAGCGAGCGCGCCGGGTCCAGCATCGCCATGGTCTCGGTGACCTCGAGCTCGAGCTGCGTCGCCGGGATCTGGTGCCGCTCCAGCGCGCGCCGGACGTCGTTCACGAAGTGCGGGTCCAGCAGGTTGCGGACCGAGAGGTTCACCGAGACGGGGATCGTCCGCCCGCCCGCGCGCCACAGCGCGGCCTGCGCGAGCGTGCGGTCCAGCACGTGCAGCGTGAGGGCGCGGATGAGACCGGTGCGCTCGGCGGCGGGCACGAACGCCAGCGGCCCGAGCATGCCGTGCTCGGGGTGCTGCCAGCGGACCAGGGCCTCGACGCCGACGACGCGCCCGGTGCTGATCTCGACCTGCGGCTGGAAGTGGACCACGACCTGGTTCTCCGCCATGGCCGACGTCAGCTCGCTCATGAGCTGGGGCGTCAGCGCGCCGCCCGTCTCCATCTGCTGGGCGTAGCGCGCCACGAGGTCGCGCCGCTCGCGCGCCGCGGACAGCGCGACGTCGGCACGCTGCAGCAGCGCCCCGGCGTCGGCGGCGTCGTCGGGCGCCAGGGCGACGCCGATGGCGATATCGACGCTGACGGTGACCTCGCCGAGCCGGAAGGGCTCCGCGAAGAGCTCGCGGATGTCGATGGCACGCTCGACCGCGCGCGTCCCCGACCTCACGCCGGGGAGCAGCACCCCGAATGCCTCGCCACCCAGGCGGGCGACGACGCCGTCGGCGTCTGCCGCGACCACCAGCCGCCCCGCCACGGCGCGCAGCAGCTCGTCACCCGTGCGCAGGCCGAGCGTCTCGTTGATCTCCGCGAAGCGTTCGACGCCGACCAGCAGCAGCGCGGCGCCGCGTGCGGGTGCCCCGGCGTCGGGACCGCCAAGCGCGTCCTCGATGCGCGCCGTGAGGCGACGACCGTTCTCGAGGCCGGTGAGGAAGTCGGTCTCGGCCAGGTGCGCCAGGTCGCGCGCCTGCT
Source organism: Actinotalea sp. JY-7885 (assembly GCF_014525465.1). Classification (NCBI taxonomy): domain Bacteria; kingdom Bacillati; phylum Actinomycetota; class Actinomycetes; order Micrococcales; family Cellulomonadaceae; genus Actinotalea; species Actinotalea sp. JY-7885. The sequence goes on from NZ_JACEXH010000005.1 coordinate 10,256, forward strand.
GCGACATCCGGTGCACCAGGCCGAGCATCCGCAGCAGCACGAAGCCGATGAGCGGGAGCGCGGCGACCATGACCTCGACGCTGTGCAGGGGGACGCCGAGCACGGCCTCGATGAGCACGAGCGCGGGGAGGACCAGGCTCACTCCGGCCAGGAAGGCCACGCGCCGGACCGTCAGCGGCAGCGCCGTGCCGGACGGCTCGTCGCCGGCTCGCGCCATCGACGGGTGCAGTGCGGCCGCGGCCCAGCAGGCGTACGGCGCGATCCACAGCGGGTCGATCAGGCCCATGTCGGCCGCGAGAACCGGGAGGTAGGCGCCGGCCTGGAACAGCAGGTCGGCGACGAGCACGAGGCCGAACCCGGCACCGAGCAGGACGAGGGCCGGCGTGCGGCGGCGGGCGTTCATGAGACGCACGAGCTGGGTCACGAGCACCACGTCGCCGACCGGGTACGCCACCCCCACGACGCGCTCCAGCAGGGTGCCCTCCGGGTCCGTCCAGGACGGGGCGATGAAGAACACCCACAGCACGAGCCCGAGCGTGGTGGCGACGATCAGCGCGTCGAGCAGCGCGTCGCGGCCGGCGGTCCTGCCCGCGGGTCGCGAGAGGAGCGCCAGTCCCCAGGCGAGCACCGGGTACGCGAGGACGTAGGCGTAGTCGGCGACCGAGGGGAACGCGTCGGACCCCAGCACGTGCTCGACGACCGCCCAGAGCACGTCGCCCAGCGCCCAGCAGCCGACGCCGGCGGCGAGCAGGTACCAGGGCGCGCGACGGACCGGTCGGTGCACGCGGACGCCGACGACGATCGCGACGACCGAGAGCACGCCGACGACGGCGATGAGGAACTCACGCAGAGCGGTCGACTGGAGCGGGACCACCGCGACGGCGGCGAGGAGGCCGACGGCGAGACACCGAGCCGAGGCGGGGCCCATGCGGTCGTCCTCCCTGCTGGACCGTCATGGCCCCGGTCGCGCGGGGCCGTCGCCGGTCAGTGCCGGCGGGCAACCCGCGTGGATCCAGCGGCGTCCTGCCGCCACACAGGTGATCGGCGGGAGGGGACCGGACTTGAGGAGGCGCGACGCGCGAATTCGGGCACGCCGGGTGAATCACACCCCCGCCGAGGGCTCAGGGACCGAGGAAGATCTGGGAGCAGAGCATCTCGTCGCCGTCCTCGACGCACCCGACGCCGAGGTGCGTGAGCTCGGGATCGAGGATGTTGGCCCGGTGCCCGGGCGACTCCATCCAGGCGTCGACGACGTCCTCGGGGGATGCCGCCGCCCGGCTGAGGTTCTCCGCGGCCACGGAGACGCCGCACTCGGCCATGACGTCGTCCAGGGGGGCGTGGTCGAGGTCCGCCGAGTCGCTCAGGCTCGCGAGGCGCTGCGTGGCCGCCGCCGCGGCACACGTCGACAGCTCCACCTCGCCGACGCCGTCCGCCTCGCGACGTTCGTTCGTCCTGTCGAAGAGATCTTCGGCGTAGGCCGCCGGGTCCAGGACGACGGTGGGCGTGGGCGCTCCACCGTTGGACCCACCCGCCGCGCACGCCGTGAGCAGCAGCGACGCGGCGACGAACTGCGCTGCGCGGCGACCGGGTCCTACCCGCGTCCTGCCGTCAGTGCCGCAGGGCATCACGGTTGTCGCGGAACCAGGCGACAGTCGAGCGGATGCCGTCCTCCAGCGAGACCCGCGGCTCCCAGCCGGCGTCCTTGAGCATGGACACGTCGAGGAGCTTGCGAGGTGTGCCGTCGGGCTTCGAGGTGTCCCACTCGATCGCCCCCTCGTAGCCGACGGCGTCGGCAACGACGTGGGCGAGCTCCTTGATGGTGACGTCGGTCCCGGTCCCCACGTTGACCTGACTCGAACCGTCGTAGTGGTCGAGGAGGTGCAGGCACGCCGACGCCATGTCATCGACGTGGAGGAACTCGCGCCTCGGGCTGCCAGAGCCCCAGTTGGTCACGCTGCTGACCCCGTCGAGCCGCGCCTGCTCATACCGACGGATCAGGGCGGGCAGGACGTGGGAGCCGGTCTCGGAGAAGTTGTCCCCCGGGCCGTACAGGTTGGTGGGCATGGCCGAGATCCACGGCAGTCCGTACTGGCGTCGCACCGACTGGACCTGCATGATCCCGGCGATCTTCGCGATCGCATAGGCATCGTTGGTGGGCTCCAGGTGGCCCGTGAGGAGGTACTCCTCCTTGATCGGCTGCGGTGCCAGCTTGGGGTAGATGCACGACGAGCCGAGGAACAGCAGCCGCTCGACGCCATGCTCGAGCGCCGCATCCATCACGTTGACCTGGATCCTCAGGTTCTCCGAGAGGAAGTCGACGGGATACGTGTTGTTCGCCATGATCCCGCCGACCTTGGCGGCCGCGATGACCGCGTACCGGGGCCGCGCGTCAGCGAAGAACGAGAACACCGCCTCCCGGTCCTTGAGGTCGAGCTCGGCCGACGTCCGCCCCACGAGATCGGTGAAGCCGGCGGTCTCCAGCGCACGCCAGACGGCAGAGCCCACGAGCCCGCGATGGCCTGCCACATAGGTCCGAGACGCGCGGTCCAGCGGGCCCGTCCAACCCTCCGCGGTCACCGTGCCGCCGCGAACGTCGGCCAGCCGTCGAGGGCCGGAGTGTCGATCCAAGGGCGCCCGGCGCACTCGAGCGCCGCGATGTCTGCATCGACCATGATCCGCGCAAGCTGCCCGGTGTCGACGACGGCCTTCCAGCCCAGGAGCCGCTCCGCCTTGCTCGCGTCACCGATGAGCGCGTCGACCTCCGTCGGACGCAGGTAGCGCTCATCGAAACGGACGTGCTTCTCCCAGTCCAGACCGGCGTGCTCGAACGCCGCGACGACGAAGTCGCGCACGGAGTAGTTGCCGCCCGTTGCCAGGACGAAGTCGTCGGGCTCATCCGCCTGCAGCATGCGCCACATGCCCTCGACGTACTCGGGCGCGTAACCCCAGTCGCGAATCGCGTCCAGGTTGCCGAGATACACGTGCTCGTCGAGACCGGCCTTGATCCTCGCCACGGCACGCGTGATCTTGCGGGTCACGAACGTCTCACCACGACGGGGCGACTCGTGGTTGAAGAGGATCCCGTTGACCGCGAACATGCCGTAGCCCTCGCGGTAGTTCTTCGTCACCCAGTAGGCGTAGACCTTGGCCGCGCCGTACGGGGACCGCGGGTAGAACGGCGTGTCCTCGTTCTGGGGCGGAGGCGTAGCGCCGAACATCTCGGAGCTCGACGCCTGGTAGTAGCGGCAGTCGAGACCGGTCATCCGCACGGCCTCGAGCAGGCGCATCGCACCGATACCCGTCGTGTCACCCGTGTGCTCCGGCTCATCGAAGCTCACTCGAACGTGCGACTGCGCCGCAAGATTGTAGACCTCATCAGGCTGGATCTCGTTGAGGAGGGTGACCAAACGGGCACCGTCCGAGAGGTCGCCATAGTGCAAGAACAAACGGGCAGAGGGATCGTGCGGGTCGACGTACAGATGGTCGATACGTGACGTATTGAACGTCGACGCACGCCGAATAAGGCCATGGACCTCGTAACCCTTCCCGAGCAGGAGCTCAGCAAGGTATGAACCATCCTGACCAGTGATGCCCGTGATCAGTGCTCGCTTCATCATGTGCCTCTCGACGGTCATCAATTTCGGACTTCGACTCGATCAAGTTTCCGGCAGAAACTCGTAGCGCCTCGCATCGAAGCCCAGCCTACCGTGGTCCGCCTCGGATTCGAAGCGCAGAAGCAGGACTGCCAATAGGTCGAGGCCGGCCCTGCGTGCCAGCGTCCGAGGCGCCCTCAAAGCCGGGACTACCGCGGCACCCAAGCGCCGCCAAGGCACCAAAAGCAAATCCTGCGGAAACCCTTCCACACAAGGCCCTTCTTGCAGCCCCCCCTTCGCTAAAGCCAGACCATTCCATTGCGCACGATCACCCGAGCAGGCAACGGCGCGAGAGAAGAACGGACCAACCCCGAAACCGCTAACCAGCGTCAAAATGACGACGGAGAGACCAGTGCACACCGCTCGCCTCGCTATGCCAGACTACTTCTTCGGAATGTACCACCGCAGACCGATAGAAGTCGTCACCGGCCAAAGCACCATGACAAGACCGGCGAACGCACCAACGTAAACTCCCGCGGCTCCAATCTCCTTCCCAAGGATATACATTGCAGGCACCGACAGGAGCCCGGCCGTGACGATAACGGCCGCCTGCAGCCAAAGACCACGCCGATCGGTCATTAGCATTCCGATGGGCTGGAACGCGCAAAAGGCAGTCAAATAGGCCCCAGCCGCGAGGGCAAGCCCTAGATCCACAACGAGCGCCCCGCCCGAAACGGAACCCGCCAGCCACGGAACGCCTACGACCACTGCGCAACCAGCCGATACACCGTATCCCGCGAAGACTCCGACGTGCCGCGCTAGCGTGCGGCCGCGTAGTTCGCCCGCGGCCAACGCAATTCGATACCCGGGCCAAAGGGACTGGGCGCCGAACGACGCAACGGATACCGCGGGCCCGACGATCTGGGCAACAAAAGCAAAGGCAGCTAGCGAACTAGCGTCGCCGACGTAGGACGCTACAATGCGGTGCGACTGCGAACCCAGGGCGGTACCAATCGTCAAAACAAAGAAGGGCGCCGCTGACCGCCATAGTTCCGGCGCCGGAGCAGAGCGCTCAGTCTCGCCGAACTCGGCGCGGAGAACGCGACGGGCACGCATGCTGGTCAGCAGAGCAACGAGCAGGGCTGCAAAGCCAGGAACGCAAGCTACCACCCACGACTTAACCCCGACGCCCGCCAGCGCGGCTGCGCAGCAGAGCGTCGTAATAGGGCTCGCTAACCCAATCCACGCCGCCTCGCGCGACCTTGACATCGCTTGAAGCAGGCGCATGCCAAGACCCAGCGGGAGCGCGAACCCGATGAAGCAGATAGTAACCAAGAGAGCGATCTCGGCGCCATTCACAATGGCCGCAGCGCCCAATACGGACGTGAAGAACCCCAATCGATACGCGCTCACGCCGAGGATGGAGATAGCCGCACCCGAAAAACTGAGCAGGATCACCGCGCGTCGAACGGACGCCATGGCAGCCGCGGGGCCGATCTTTCCCGCTCTCGCGTCACTCAGCACATTGACGACCCCGGCACCGAGCCCGAGGTCCGCGAAAGGCAGCGCCACGAGCCACGCAGCGCCGAACGCGTAGAGCGCATAAGAATCGACGCCCCACTGCCGCGTCACGACACCGATGACCACCATGTTGCACACGAACGACACAAGTAGAACCGATGCGCGAGCGACCGCTGCACGGACCCCGTCCGAACGTCGAATAGCGCGCAACCTACTTGCGCGCACTAGCAACGGCCCCTGTCCCCGTCCCAAAATCGTCACAGGCAGCTTTGCTCCTTCTGGCCGCCGTCGGCAGCCCTCCCCCGGCTACGCACCGAGCCGGGCAAGCACCCGCCGCTGAGCGCTGATGCCAAAGTTCGCTAACGTCATGAGCCCGTACGTGCCTCTAGACCCGCCCGGATAGGAGAGGACGCACTGCATGCGACGAAGATCGCGGCTATGCGCAAGCAAGCCGCGGGAGGAACCCGCTCCGTCGCGATCAAACTCGCACAGCACCGCAGGTACCAGCGCCACCGGCCCAGCGAGGGCGCACCGAGCCATAAACAACTGATCTGCCGCCAACCCGAAGTCGACCTCGTAACCGCCCAAGTCGTCAAACAGGCGGCGAGTAAATAGGGCCGCTTGATGGGGAAGCACGATCCTTCCAGTGAGCAGAGCCATAAGGGAAAAGGGGAGCGGGCTCCCTATCCCAACGACACTTCCGCCCCGCGTTATCGCCGAGAGTCCCACCGCCCACGCTGATCCGCTCGCGGCGAGCGCTTCCACGCCCGTACGCGCAGCCGAAACGGAGGCGAACGAGTCGCCCGAGTTCATGAACCAAACGAGATCGCCGGCGCCCATACCCACGCCCTTATTCATCCCGTCATAGCGGCCTCGGTCCGGTTCGGAAACCCAACGGACAGCGGCGGGAAGGCGCCGGAGGTACTCCGAAGTGCCGTCAGTGGATGCGGCATCCACGATCACATGCTCGATTTCAACGCCCTGCTGCACTTCAACACTCGCGCGAGTGCGTTTGAGGCCCGCCAGATCGTTGCGCGTGATCGTGACAACGGTCAGCATTCGTGCCCTCGCTCTATGCCGCGACCCGCGCCACGATCTGAATTCTCGACAAGGAAATCAACGAGACTAGAGTCAGCTATCTGCCCTTGCGCAAAAGCGCTGAGCGCGTCAGTGTACAACTTGCGTCGGTGCACCGCGTCTCGCATTTTCTCCAGCATCTCGGAAAGGCTGGTGTGCGAGTCCATCAGCAATAGGGGGCCGCGTTTCGCAAGTTCGACAAAGACCGGCAAGTTCGGCACGATCACGGCTCGGCCACGGCTCCACGCCTCCCAGACGAACATTGGGTTCAGTTCCCACCTACTGAGCAGGAGCGCGACGTGGCAACTGTCCAGCGCCTCAGCCACATCACCGATATGTCCAACAAGTTCAATGGCAACGTTACTGCTAGCCACCGCTTCGAACTGCCGCTGAAGGATGGCCCGATCCGGACCATCGCCAGCGATCTTGAACATCACTGGTAACGAAGGCGCTAGTTCTTCTGCCATGCGCGGCAGGAGATCATAGCCCTTCTGCGCGTCGAGGCGGCCAGCGCTAAAAACAACGAGCTGCTCGCCATCTTGAAGGCCCCCAGGCGCCACCGTCGGGCGGTCGCTCAACGGCAGGAGCACATTCGGATCGGTCACAATCCTCTGAGCGGCGAAAGGATACCTTGCCCGCAGTTGTGCTGCACCCAATTCCGACGGAGTAGTCACGATGGAGGCACCGCGCACCGCGCGGCGCACAAGAATATTCTCGAGCCATGCGTGGCGATCCGCGTCGTCGATTGATGGGAGTTGATGGAAAGACATAGCGAGCGCTGCGGCCGAAATTCGTGGCGGCGCAACGCCCATGACCACGTGCGAGCCGCGCATTAGCGAGAGCACTGTCGAATATCTTCCCTGCGCCCGCCGGACATGGCCTACTGCCCGAATCAACCCAAGGGGATTGCGAGGAAGGTTCGCGAGTATTAGTTTTCGCGCCGCCTGCTCGACCGGTTCATAATTTCGGCTTGGACCAAACAGCACAATCACGTCGACCGGCACTGGAGCTACCCGAGCGATCAGACCGACGAGGGCCCGCTGCCCTCCGCCTCCCTGAAGCCAGGGCGCGATCACACACACCGCGGCTTCACGCACGGAAGACGCAGGCCGACGCTGCAACCGCTTCAACACCTTACGCAGCCGACGGCCCGGGCTTACCAAAACGGCGGCAGCAGCATAGGCGAAGCCCTTGACGTGGCCGCCGTTGGCCCCGGCGTGCTGGGCCGCGATCGAAAGTGCGTCTGAGGCCATCGCGCGACGACCAAGCACCGTTATACGGGTGCCGTACGTCTTCGAATAGGTCTTTCGCAGAACCTCACGATCGCGCACGGCCGCAAATGCGTCGCGAGTAGACCTACCACCGTAGATTCGATACTCAAGTGCGAGCTTCGGGTGGTGCGCGATTCTCCCGATTGCGGCGAGGCGCACTACCAACTCGTAGTCCTCGGCAAATTTCGGTTCGACCAATGGCGGGTTGCTCTGCACCGCACGGACCACGGCAGCACGCCGCGTCACCTGCGCACCTGGCGGCCAGGGCGCAACGCCGGACGCGAGAAGTCCTTCGACCGTCGTAATGGAAGCGGGCGTTCGTCGTTCTGTAACCCGTCCGCCGGGATAACGCAGGGCGACGCCACCACCGGCGGCTATGTATTCAGCGCTTGTCCGGAGAATCTCTAGCGATGCCCCAACGCCTTCGGGAATGAGTGCGTCGTCCGCGTCCAGAAAGCAGACGTAATCGGCGGCGACTTCCTCGAGCCCACGCCGGCGGGCTGCGGCGGCACCGACGCCGCCAGTCTCCACGACCCTGGCACCCAAATTTCGTGCGATCTTCGCCGTGCTGTCGAGACAGCCATCGGCCACAACCACCACCTCGTCGGCGCTACTCGCCCACGCGGATTGAATGGCGCCCGCTATCGTCGATTCTCCGTCCTTAACGGGGATAATGACGGCGAGCATAGGGTTGTCACGCATGATGGGTGGCCCCTCGCGCGCTCGCGATCAACGTTTCCACCAGCTCACCGCGGCGTGACGAGAGGCGTCGCATCGACCCTTGGCACGCCCGGTCATATTGCCTGCGCACTTCGGCGGTACGTAGTGACTGAATCTGCCGAATGACGAGGTCGACGTCAAAACGTCCGACCGGGTGAACATAGTCACCGAGACCGAGGTCAGCGAAAGCCGCGAAACCCTTCCGCTCGTAGGCGAGGTGGATCACGTAGTGTCCCGCCTGGAGCGCCATAATCGCCGCATGCAGCCTGACCGCAATGACCACCCGCGCCGCGCCCGGCCGAAGCAGCTCCTCACGAGTCAACGTTGTCCGCGGCCCAGTTTTGGCCATCGCTGGGCGGTCGTCATTGCGCCCCGCCGTACTCTGGACGTAGCCATCGAATGTTCTGATGCGTTGGGCAAGCTCCTGCACGGGAGCGGGTACCTCACCCCGCACCGCTCTCACCGTGAGAACGGGGAGATCGGCGTCGTCGAACGGCAGCGTCGGGCGGGCGTCTCGTTGCATGAGCGCGCAGTCGGGCCAACGCTCGACGTTCCCAGTCGCGACCTCCGCCATCGACCGGTCATCCCGCACCAATACGCGGTCCAGCCGCCGCAACAGCATGCGCGCCGGCAAACGCAAGGCACCCAGCGGACCTATTGACTGGGGAAGATAGACGACCGGAGCCTGAGTGCGCGCCGCAGCAAAGAGCTGCGGCCCGTGTATGAGGGCGGTCACGATCGCCTCGCGGGGCCGGCCGAAGCGCATGTAACCGCCGCCAACGCCCAGAACAAGATCCGCGCTTGATAGGTCTCGCAGCAATGAGATGAACTCGCGCTTGTAGCCGGTCATTCTGAGACTGGAGTCGACTACGCGGATACCGAGGTGCTCGAATGTTTTCGGATGGTTCGCAACAAGCGTTATCGCGGTGTCGCTGCCGAATGCATCCCTGATCATCTCGAGGGCCTCATCTACAAGGAGGCCATCGCCGAGGTTGTCCGCGCTGTAGCCATGCAGCAGTACGACGTGAAACTGGCGTCTCATCTTGCACCGCCTATTCCGACAGCGGGCCTCACGGCGATTTCATAGATGCTCAAGAGTTGATCTCTCTGCTTGACGGGAGTTGCTGAATCCGCAAGATCGCGACTGATACGTTTGGCACTCGCGTACTCGTCTTCCTCATAAACCAAGCGGCGCAATACTTCGACGGCCTGCGCCGCGGAGCCAACACGCCTGAGTGTTGTACCGTCAAACGCGTCGATTGGTCGCACCACGATTGGGAGGCCTGCCGCGGCCGCATCCAGTACCGCTAACGGAAAACCCTCATAGGATGCCGTGTGCATGTAGACCCAAGATTCGCGGAGGCTGCCTGCGACGCGGGCCGGGTCAAGCCACCCGGTCACTTCCACCTCGGCATCGGAAAGGGCTCGCTCAAGTTCATCCTCTCCAGCTCCGACCCAGCGGAACCGGAGTTCGGGAAGCTCGACCCGAGCCAGCGCCGCTATATCGGCGAAGAACCTGGGATCCTTCTGCTCCGTCACCCTGCCGATCATCGTGACGACGCGCGGCCTAGGCGCCTCGGCCGGGACATCCGTGCCCAAATGGACGGTCGACGGCACGTTAGTAAGCCTGGCAACAACTGAGGCACCCAGCTCTGCCGCGGTCCTCTCCTCGTGCGGCGTCAATGCTACCGTCACACGCGTTCGCCTCGCGAAGCACATTTCCACGGCCCTGATCGCTAGCGCGCGCAGCCTCGATAACGAAGGGTCGGTAAACTTGAAGCAGTGCGGCTGGTAGACCACCGGGCACTGCGCGACGAGCCGCGCGTAAACGCCGGCCAGGCTGGAGTGGGCGTGCACCAGGTCGGGCTCGAGAGCCGCGAGGACCGCCTTCAGGGTTCGCAGTCGTGAGAGATGCCCGTCCGGCAGTGCGTGGAGCGAAGCGAACGTTCCCTCCGCGCGCGCGATCTTCAGTTCGCTCGACGGGGCCACCAACATGTGCGTCACGTCAGGCACGTTGGCTGCATACTGCCGAAGAGCCGCCGGCACACCGCCACCTTCGCACTCTGTCACGTGTAGAACACGGGGCGCGTTAGTAGGCACCACTACCGCCAGCAACAACCCTTACAGTCTTTGCCATAAGGATAAGATCACCAATCAAGGTCCAATTCTCGACGTAAAACACGTCCATCCGAATCGCTTCTTCCGGCTCAAGATCGGATCGTCCCGAAATCTGCCAGAGGCCCGTCAGCCCCGGCTTCACCAGAAGCCTACGTTGCGCGCGCCTGTCATATTGCGCGACTTCTTCCTCGACTTGTGGGCGAGGCCCGACGAGGCTCATCTCGCCGCGCAGCACATTGAGCAATTGTGGAAGTTCGTCCAACGAGTACTTCCGCAGGACGCGACCGACCGTGGTGACTCGAGGGTCATTCTTTGGCTTGTAGAAGAGTCCCACACCGCCGTGCCCTTCCGCTGCCAGAACTTCGCCGAGACGTTCGTGTGCGTTTACCTCCATGCTGCGGAATTTGAGCATTTGAAACCGGCGACCATTGATTCCTACGCGCTCTTGCCTGTACAGCACAGGACCCGCTGAGGTCGCCTTGACCAGGACAGCGATCACGATCAGTAGCGGGGAAAGTGCAACCAGCAGTACTAAGGCTGTTAGCCAGTCAAAGAGCGACTTCATGGCGTATTTGGGCCCGGTAAAGCGGGGTTCGTCCACGTACACTAGAGGTAGACCGCTCACGGGCTGGAGGACAATCCGCGGGCCAGCGATGTCAGTGAGCGCCACCGTCAGTGCGAGGTCAACACCTGTACCCTCAAGATCCCAGCCGAGTCGCCGTACGGCGTCTGCTGTCATGGTGTCGGCTCCCACGACCGCGACCATGTCGACACCGAGCCGCTTTGCGGCGTCACCGGCGCCGTCCATGCTGTGTACGCCGTCCCAACCGGTCACGTGCTCCCCCTCAGGCACGGCCACGCCGACGACCGCGAAGCCAGCCGGACTGTCCGCACGAAGCCGGTCGAGCATTTCTTCGACGCGCCGGGCGTGCCCGACAAGTAGCAGTCGAGATCTTGCCTCACCCTTGCGTCGCTGGCGGCGGAGCCACTGGCGGCAGGCGAATCGTCCTAGGAGGAGGAGAACGACGCCGAGCGGAAAAGCAACTCCGAGGAAGCTTCTGCCGATATCCATTCTGAGCATGTATGCAATCACAGCAACGCCAGCGAAGAGACGCCAACTCACGGCGATCACCCGTTGATATTCAGCGGCGCCAACACCGAGGAGCCTACGGTCCTGGGCCCGGCCGACGACAAGGGCGAATATCCACGCCCACATCAGTACGACCGATACGGCGAGGTAGCTTGGCGAGAAGTCGCCGCTGACCTGCGTCACTCCTTGGGAATTGATCCGAACGAGGTACGCAACCAAGATCGCGATATATACCGCAATGGCGTCGGTCAGCAGGATGCGGCTCGCGTACGCCGCCCACCAAGGTCGCTGAACGGGGGCCAGGTTGGTGTTGGCAGCGGTAACGGAAGCCGGATCCGCCTGGGCGGTCTCATCGCGGCGTAGCACGAGCCGTATACCCCCTTCGGCGCGGTCGGGGTGCCCGCACGTCGGGCACACTATAGTGAATCGCGCTGGCTTCCGTAGAAGTTCTCACCCCACGGAGGATGAGAGCCAGGGGAGCACCGAGGATGTATCCGAGGCACTTCGCGGGCCGAGCTGGGCGACGTCGCACCCACGGAGCACGAGGCCCTCTACGGCCGCGAGATGCCCCCGCCCGCATTGCTGGAGGCCAGAGAACGGCGCCTGCGCCGGCCCGGACGGTTAAATGCCCACGCCAATCCCCTGCGCCAGGCTTGCGCCGCCGCGGCGCAGGAGGGTGGAGGTCTACTCGTGGTGTGTCCGGGTCCGGGTCCGGCTGGTCAACCCAAGCCGGTCCGCCCGATCGGCGCGCTGGCGGCGGCACGTCGTCTGACACATTGGGGACCGCGCTGTGTCGCGACAACCGACCGAGTCCGCCCTGGGTGTCGCACCGGAGTGATGGCTCCAGTGCGCCTGAGGTAGCTTGCGCCGCGCTAGCGCGTGCCCGCGCGAAGCGGCGGCTAAGGCATCCGCGCATCGCATCTCGGCCTTCCAGGCGATGATCGTCCGCGCTGACACCACCTAGGCGCCCTCGCTCCCGTCCGCCTGCGGTGAACTAGCCCTACAGCGATGCGCCGGGGCCATTAGCGCTCACAAGGAGGAATTCTTCCGCGTGGCGCGGCGCGATCCTTTCGGCTCCGCTCACCCAGTCCGGGGGATGTCGCGGACGGCCAAACACAGGCACGCTTGTGGCGCTTGGGCGCGTGACGAACGACACGATCGCCTGTCCCCGCTGCTAGAGTCGGGCCGATCCGAGGGGGTGCCGGTGCCGAAGAGTGGTGCGCGCAACGTTCGTACCGACATCCAAGCGCTGCGCGCCCTCGCCGTGGCGCTGGTCATCTTCGACCATATGAGAGTGCTCCAGCGTTTGCCGGGCGATCCGCAGGGTGGCTTTATCGGCGTCGACGTGTTCTTCGTCATTAGTGGCTTCTTGATCACGGGACACCTCTTGACGGAGACCGCCTCGACCGGGCGCGTCTCCTTCAAGAGGTTCTACCAGCGCCGCGCGCGCCGAATCCTGCCTTTGGCGGTGCTCGTGGCCGGCACGACCATCCTTGCCGCGTTGATTGTGTTCTGGCCGGCCCGCGCGGTGTCTTCCCTAGCGGACGGAATCTGGTCGCTGCTCTTCGTCTCCAACATCGCCTTCGCGGCCCAGGGCGTGAACTATTTCGACGACGGAACGACGTCCATCTTTCAGCACTACTGGTCATTGTCCGTCGAAGAGCAGTTCTACATCTTCTGGCCGGTGATGATCGCCGGGGTCGCGTGGGGCGCTGTGAAGTTGAAGCGGCCACGGCCGCCCCTCATGATCGGGGCGATTGCCGCTCTCGGGGCACTGGCGTTCGCCTGGGCTTGCGTCGACACCGCTCAGAGCCCGACGACGGCGTACTTCTCGACCCTTGCACGCGCGTTCGAGTTCGCGCTTGGGGCGCTCGTGGCTGCGTTTGCAGGGCGGCTTTCCGGAATGCCGGACGGGATGCGCCGTACGCTGAGCGCCGCGGGGTTGGTCGGCGTGGTTGCGAGCGTGTGGGTCATCGAGGCATCTCCTGCATTCCCCGGGCCAGCGGCGCTCGTGCCGACCGCTGCCGCCGCGCTCTTCATTCTGGCTGGCACGGGAACCGATCGGAACGTGGCGGTCTGGCCGGCTCGCACCCGGGCCGTGCAGTACGTAGGGGACATCTCGTACTCGCTCTACCTTTGGCACTGGCCCGTCATCGTAATCGTGGCCGCCCTGATGCCCGCCGGCCCTACTTCAGCAGCACTCACCCTTGTCGTGACGCTCGCACTGTCCGTTGCCTCGTACCGATGGGTGGAGCAGGCGGTCCTGCGGTCCGGGTGGCTATCCGGAACACGATCGGCTCCTCGAGCTCGCCCGTCGTTGGCTCCCCTGGCACGCATGGCCGTCACGATCGCAGGCGCAGCGCTCGTCATCGGGGGAGGCACCGCAGCGGCGCAACCCGATGCCCACAGAACGGGTGCGGTTGCGACTCGGCCGAGCGAAGCGACCGCCCAGTCGGCAGCGTTCCAACAGCTGGCGTCTGACATGCGAGCGGCGGCGGCGACGAACAGCTGGGTTGGGCTTACCCCAGACATCAGCCAAGTCGCTGAAGTGACCGAGGGAGTGCTGACGCCCGACTGCTGGAATGACCGCGACACCACCCGCGACCACTGCTATATCGGCCCGGCCGACGCCACCACGACCGTTGCCGTACTCGGCGACTCAATGGCCATGAACTGGGTGCCGGGCTTGTGGGCTGCGATCGAGGACCGCGGATGGCGTTTGAGCGTCTACACAAAGGTCGGCTGCCCGTACGCAGACGCGCCCGTCTTCGACACGGACGGCTCCTTGTACGAGGGCTGCGAGGACTTCCGAGACTGGGCTGTGGACGCCATCCTTGAGGAGCGCCCCGACAGTGTCGTCCTCGCATCTGCGCTTAAGAAGGAGTTGCCCGGCGCCTCGGGTACTGCTGAACTCGCCTCCGCCTGGTCCGCCGGCGTGGAAGCCACGACGGCAAAGCTGGGTGGCATTTCGGGAGCGATCTTGATTGCACCGCCCGAAGGTCAAGCGCTCAGCGCCTGTGCGAACCGGTTCACGGCTCCCGACCAGTGTGGCTCAGCGACGACCGACCTGTGGGGGGCCGTCCGCGACAGCACCTTTGTAGCCGCCGCCCCGGCGTATCGGGTCGTCGACACGGGACCTTGGTTTTGCCGCGAGGACGGCAACTGTCCCGCCGTGATCGGGACAATCCCGGTTCGCCGCGACGCAGTCCATATGACCGACGCGTTGAGCATCAGGCTCGCCCCGCTCCTGTGGGAGTTCGCGCTTCGTCCATGAGTCCGTCCCCCTCCGCGTCACCCACATCCCGGTGTGATACGTCCTCGGCGTGATCGGGCACGGGTTGCAATTGGCCGTCGCCCCTCCGCGGCGCCCGAGACACCGAGGACAGGTCACACGTACACGTGGAACGAGAACTCCTCCCGTACGGCAGGTCCGCTGACGGCCCCTGACCACAGGTTCCCGATAACGCCACCGCGGGAATGGTGACAAACGAGCCGCCAACTCTCGCGCCTGGTCGCGATACCGCATCCGCTAGAGCCGGACTAGCCGAACGAAGTGCCCGGGCGCGTTGAGCCTTGCTCCATGAAGAGGCGCTTGAGCACGGAAAACCACATAGCACCAAGGATTGGTAGCAGCGCACGCGAACATTCGGAGCGACCCACACCTGTCACTGGACCGACAATGCCGAGATTCCTCGCGGAGTTTTGCGAGGCCACCCCTCAGAGCCGCGCCCGTGCAGTAAAATGTCCCGGTCCGCCATCGGCCGTAAAGCCCACAATGCAAGCAGCATTCCCGAGAAGACAGCCGTCCCAGCCTGCCAGGGTGAGAAGAGGAGATCCCAGACCACCTGCAGCGCCATGACAATCGCGATTGGAAGCATCGCATCAGAGGCCGGCCACCGCAATAGAATATTGCCGGCCGCAAAGAAGACGAAGACTGGAACTGCAACGCCAAGGATTCCCTGGCTCGCCCAACTCTCAAAGACCATCGAGTGAAGCGATATACCTCCGGCGGGCGTAAACCAATACTGCATGTACGCCTCTGGACTGGCATATCCTAGTGAGTCTGCAAGGGTCGAAGCGCGACCAATGATGCTTCCAGGAACCGAGCCGAGGTCGCCCCAGCCAAGTAGAGGCTTCGCCGAAATCACAGCGATCGACAACGGGAATTCCGTCCTGCCGCCTAGCAGTGCCGAAGGGCCAAGAGCGGCCTGAGCGGCATGGCGCCGAGCAAGCACGTCACCGAAAATGCCTCGCTCAATCATCTGGGTCAGCAGTGTGTAGCACACTAATGCGAGAACTACGGACCCCGCGAAACGGGCAAAACTGTGCCGGCCAACCCTGCCGCGGGCCACAAGCACAAGCACCGAGCCAACGGCCACTAGCGCCAATGACCGAAAGTTCAGGAACAACGCTGCGAGTGCGACCGTGAAGAGTAGCCCGTGAATCCATACTTGCTTCACGCCGCGTCGAACCAGAAGCGCGAGGACGAGAAAAAGGACTGGTACCCCCGCCCCGTACTTGACCGCATCTTGCAGATTCCAACGCAACGTGCCGTAAGAAGAAAGAAGTGCTAGGCAGGCCGAGCCAACAGAGACGCCCACCAGGAGGGATATGAAACGCGAACGGTCGTCACGCAAGAGAACGAGAGACGCTCCGTAGATCATGACAACGGCGCTCATCTGGAGGAAGTAGTAGCCGCCAAGCGGAGCGCCCGCGGCAATCCGGAGAAGGAGCAGAACCGCCAATGAGAACGCGAGGGCCCAAAAAGGCGTGCGTGTTGCTCTTCTAGTCTCCGCAAGCGGCAATGCTAACAACACCGCAGCACAAAGCAGCACGAAAATCGATATCGAAACGGTAGGGGGCCTCAAGGCCGTGGTCCCGCCGAGCAGAACCAGGCCAGGAAGCAGTCGTCCAATGCCCGTCTGAGCGGACGTCGGCGCAATCGGCACACTGTACGATCCGCGCACAATTTACCCTTCGGAACACACCACCGTAACCGAGCGGCAACGCCACTGGCCAGAGGACTATCGCGAGACCGACACACGCGCCCAGATAGATACCTCCCGGTCCGAAGGCGGCCCCAAGGATGAACATTGCGAGCAGAGACAGCAAACCAGCCGCTACGAACGTGATCGCGATCGCCACGAAGCGATAGCCCGGCGCTGGCCGCCTTCAGCATACCTGGCCGCCTCGGCGGTGTTCCTATGCCAGACGTAACGGGCCTGCGGCTGGACTGATTGAGAGTCCCAACTGACTCGGTCCTGTTCTGGACGCCACGGTGACCTGCGAGCAGAACCAACTCGTCCAGCCGTGCCGGGAGAGGGCCGCCTGAAGGCGAAGAGCGAGTTCGCGGGCATCGACCGCGACTTCGCGGTGAGCTGGGTCAGAAGTTGGTTTCGGTGTCGAGCGAACATGCCGCCTGCGGACCCGCGCCGGTCAGCCCCCTCCCCCCGCGGTGCCCGCCCACCGTCAGCGCCCTGGACCGGTACGCGGAGCGATCCGAGGTGCTTGCGCCGAGCGTTCCGGCTGCCACGACATCTACGGGCGGAAGGTGTGGAAACCCCGCACACCCTCTCAAGCGGCCGGTCGAAGCCTGCCGCGTCGACCGTTCGATGCAGGCCGCTCGGGCTGCCGGCGCGGTCCGCGGTTCGGGTCCACCTGGGTGCAGCGCGACCGCTACGAACCAACTACGCCGTCGCGCTGCGCGACGACCGGCGGCGGCCAGCGGTTGGCCGGGCTGGAGCGGGAGAACAGAGCGTCGCCGGCGCACGCGACCCTCGGGCGGCATCCACGCCTCGATCTCCGCGCTCAGAACGGCCTACAGCAGCTGCAACACAACCCCCAGCGAGTCATGGGCGTCTCGCCTCGGGAGCCCGAGTGCATACCACTTGCGGGGATCCCTTGACGAGGCCCCCGTAGGGTGGTTGACACTTCCGGAGCCCGCCGGGCTTGGGGAGGATGGCCGCTCTTGATGCCCACAGGAGGGCTGAATGGGCGAGAAGAGGAAGTACCGGCAGTTCACCGTCGAGCAGAAGACCGAGGTCGTGCTGGCCGGCCCGCGCGGGGACCGGTCCGTGCGCGAGGTGTGCCGCGAGGACCAGATCTCCGAGACGTTGTACTACTCGTGGCGAGACAAGCTGCTCGAGGCGGCAAGGCTGCTCTAGCGAACCCGCAGACCCGCACCCCGGAGCACGCCGAGATCACCGAGTTGAGGAAGAAGGTCGCCTCGCTGGAGCGATCACTGGGCCGCAAGACGCACGAGCTGGACGCGCGGGGGAACTCTCGCGGGACTGGACGTGAACACCCGGGTGTCCAGAGCTCGCGCCGTGGTCGCCACCGTACGCAAGCGGGCCGTCGTCGCCCGCATCGCGCGCGCCTCACGACAGTCCCTCTACCGCCCGGTCAGCCGACGCCCGCCCGGCGCCGGGCCTGGCCGCGGACGGCCTGAGATGCGGCGCTCGTCGAGGTCGCCCGCGCCAACCCGGTCGACGGGACCCGGATGGTCGCGGCCCTGGCGTCCCGGCAACTCGGCGAGCCGGTCAGCCGCAAGCGCGTCCAGCGGGTGATGCGCGCCCACGGGCTGCTGCAACGCTCACGCAACACCGACTGGCGCCCCCGCCCGGGCTACTTCCGGGTGACCCGCCCGAAGGAGCTGTAGCACCCCGACGCGACCAAGGTCTGGACCGCCGCCCAGGGGTGGGTCTACCCGCACGTCGCGGTCGACTGCTGCACCTGCGAGGCCGCCGTCCTGGCCCGCTCGGTCCCGCCCGGGCCAGCGGACCCTGGGCACGGACAACGGGTCGCAGTTCACCTCGCGGGACTTCCGCAAGCACCTGTCCGCCCGGGATCACCCACCGCCGCGGCGGCTACCGCGACCCCGAATCCCAGGCGTTCGTTGAGTCCTGGTTCGGCCAGTTCAAGAAGCGCCGCGCCTGGCGCACCGAATGGGAGACGATCGAAGACGCCCGCACCGAGATCGCCGCCCACATCCAGACGTACTAGCACCGACCCACTCCGGGATCGGCTACCGCACTCCCACCGAGGTCGCCCGCGCCTGGGCCGACCCCGACCTACAAACCGCAACGACCTGACCCGTCAACGACCACGGGTCCACGTCATCCCTCCGATGCCGAAGAGCGCTAACTCGGCGCAGCGTAACGGCCCTAAGGCGATCCGTCCGCCGCGCGGATAGCCGTCTCCTACGAGTCCGGGAACCCGTTTCACTCGCCGCGAAGGTGGCTACGTGCATCGTGCCGCAGCCTGGTTCTCGAGCATGAGACGATGACCTGTCATCCCACCGCACAGCAAGGAGTTCACGGGTGGAGCTGCAGGACTACATCGGGATCGTGCGGAAGCGGTGGCTCTCGATAGCGCTGATCACCTTGCTCTTCGTCTCAGGCGCCCTCGCCGCCACACTCCTGGCGACGCCCACCTTCCAAGCGCACGCGCAGGTCTATGTCTCCGTGCGTTCGGGCGGCTCCACAGCCGACCTGCTCCAGGGAAGCAACTTCACGCAGCGCCAGGTGAAGTCCTACGTCGAGCTGGCCAGCACCCCGCGGGTCTTAACCCCTGTCATCGAGCACCTCGACATCGCGACAACACCCGACGCGCTCGCCGAGCAAGTCAGTGCGGACGCGCCGCTCGACAGCACACTGATCAACATCCGCGTTACCGACACCGACCCGCAGGCGGCGAGCGACATAGCGAACGCCGTCGCTGACAGCCTCGCCACCGAGGTTAGTGCCATCGAGAAGCCTTCAGGCGAGCCGTCACCCGTAGTTATCAGCACCGTTCGCACCGCCGCAACGCCCCAGGAATCGACATCGCCTAACGGCAAACTGAATGTCTCCCTCGGTCTGGTGGTAGGACTCGCACTCGGTCTGGGCTTTGCCGTTCTTCGGGAGATACTTGACACGCGCGTGCGGAGCGAAGCCGATGCCCGTAAGGTCACAGATTCTTCGGTAGTCGCTACGATCTTGCATGACGAAGAGGCACTCAAAACTCCGCTGCTCTCTGCCGCGAGTACCCACAGTCCGCGATCAGAGTCCTTCCGACGCCTACGGACTAACCTTCAATTCCTCGACGTGACAGACGACCTCCAGACCATGGTCGTCACGTCCTCTCTCCCAGGCGAAGGCAAGTCGACCACCGCGATCAATCTCGCCATCACTCTGGCGGATGCTGGCACGCGCGTCCTCCTCATCGACGCCGACCTCCGGCGACCGTCGGTCGCAAGATATATGGGCATTGAGGGAAATGCAGGGCTCACGACCGTGCTGATCGGCCGCGCGACGGTCGACGATGTCGTGCAGCCATGGGCGAGCGGGCAGCTCCATGTGCTTCCCTCTGGCCAAATTCCGCCCAACCCTAGCGAGCTCCTGGGCTCCCGCACGATGGCGGACCTACTCGCAATGCTGAGCACCCGATACGACGTTGTGATCATCGACACGCCACCACTTCTGCCCGTGACCGACGCGGCGATCCTCGCGCGGTTGACGGGTGGGGCAATCGTCGTTGCGGGAGCGCACTTGATTCACCAGGGCGAACTGAAGCAATCTTTGGGCGCACTGGAGGCTGTAGGCGCCCGCGTGCTAGGCCTAGTTCTCAATCGAGTGCCATTCAGAACGCCCGGTAACTATGCGTATTACGACTACGCGCCTCTTGAGCCGACGAGCGAGAAGAGACGTAGCAGGCGCATGTCGGCTAAGACGGCCGACGCGGCGCGGACAATCGATGCGAACCGGCCGCCGAGGGAAGTCGTCCGGGTGTCCAGCCGACGCCAGGCACCCGAAGGGCGCGTAGAGGACTTCTTTGGTGAACCCCCCACGACCACGGGGAGCAACCGGTGGCCAGGCGGACCCCTTGGCGGGGACGAGGTTCGGTAGCTCGCTCTACGGCCGCCCAGCCGTGAGAGGTCCCGCACGCGAACCGGTACCCGCCGCATGAAAACGGCCCGCGCCAGTTCGGGCCGCCGGGTGCGTCTCCTCACACGGTCCCGCCATCGCCGCCCAGGTCGCCGTCCGGCACGAGCTGCCCCCGCACCGTTCGACCGCAGGGGCCGAGGCGGCAGCGCGCCAGCGCGGCATCCTCGGTCGTGAAGCGGCCGGGGCCCTCCCCGACCTCGAGCACGCGCGCGCCCGGTCGCACGAACCGGGCGAGGAAGCGCTTGTACACCTCCAGGGACACGCGCCCCGCCACGTCGCCGACGAGGCGGTTCCACTCGGCGTCACCGAACTCGTCGTAGTTGGCGCGGGTCGCTTCCCGGTCCTCAACTGTCATGCCCGCAGTGTGCCCGACCACGAGCCAGCGGCAGTCATGCTGGCACGACGCTACGCTCGATCGTCAAACCCAAATCAAACGGGGGCGCGTGCCGGCGCCGTCTTGCTCCCATCATTGGGCTTCTTGCCGAGCTGCCACCACCAGCCGCTGCGGGATGAGTCCCCGCTCCCGCCGGTCTAGAGGCCGGCGGGTGAGCGCGTGCGTCCTCGTCCGCTAGGGCCGGGTAAGCCGTAATTCGGGTTATCGCGGTGGGCGTCGAAGAGCGCGTCGCTAACAGCGCATTGTGGACACGTTGGTCAGCATCGCGCGCCGGGGCAACGCGATGCCGCCAGGTGAGTACTCCCTCGTGGCCGAGGCGGCTCGTTCCAAAGCCGCGACGTGGCCCGCCTCCTGGGGCGCCAGAAACTGGGTTGGCTCGGCGGGCCAGATCGCCCTTGTGGGGGCAAGGCCGCCCTGGAGAGAGTCGCCTCGCGGGCAGGAGAAAGGCCCTAAGCGGCCGCCGGCGCGCGACACGCCACGACCTGCGGATCGTATCCGCGTGCATCGAGAGGACCTACCGCCGCCGGCGACGCCCACACACACGCACCCTCTTACCCGGCGCACCCACCTCCTGGCACCGGCGTTTGAACCGGAGAAAGGACGAAGGCCGGGTCCGAGGACCCGGCCTTCGTTTTGCGTTGCTTTTCGTATCAGCGAGCCTGGGCCGTCTGGCGGCGGCGCGCGACGAGAACCGCACCTGCGCCCGCGAGCACGAGGGCACCGGCACCAGCGGCCAGCTCGACCCCGTCGAAGCCCGTTGCGGGGAGGGCGCCGGCAGCAGCACCAGCAGCCGTGACCGTGAGGACCTCGTCGCCGACCAGGTTGCCGGCTGCGTCGAAGACCTGCGCCGTGTACGTTCCAGCGGCCGTCAGCGTGACGCTGAAGCTGACCGACGTGCCCGTGGCCGTCTTCGTGAGCGACTTGGTGCCCGCGATCGTGATGGCGTCGTTGGAGATCGAGGCGGGGTTCGACGTGATGGTGAGGGTGTAGGCCTCGCCGGCCGTCGTGCCATTCGTCGTGATGGTGAAGGTCTCGCCGACGGTGGGCGTGGCGTCCGTGGTGCTGGTGTTGAAGCTCGGCGCGTCGTACGCCATCGCAGCGGTCGGGGCGACTGCGAGCGTCGCGGCGGCGAGAACGGTGAGGGCGATACGGCGACGGTTCATGTGAGATTCCCTGGGGCTGCAGCGTGTGGGGGTACCGTGAGCATGATCACTCGGTGGCTGCCGGAACTCTAGCGGGCCTCACGTGCACATGGGAAGGGCGGGCGCAGAAGTCACCCGGCGCGGAACCGGGGTTGTCCGCATTTCAGGATGATTCCCGGGCTCAGGTCCCGACAGGACCGAATAGGTGATGGTCTCGGTGGCGCCGGGCGCGAGGGTGACCGTGCGCCCGACGACCGCCAGCCCGTCGTGCCGCTGTGACGTGATTCCCGGCTCGCCCGCCGTGGACTCGACCTCGTCGATCAGGCCGCCGTGCGGGGCGTAGACCAGCACGTTCATCTGGATATGCCCCTTGGGGAAGTCTGGATCGGTCCCCGTGACGTACGTCGGCAGCTGCGCCGGATCGCCCGGGACCTCGTTCCGCAGGGTCACCGTGACGACCAGTTCCCGCGTTCCGTCGGCGAAGCACGTGCCGCCGCCCAGGGTCGTCTCGAAGCCGAGGTAGTACCCCATCTTGTCGGCGTTGCCATCGTTGAGAAACACCCCGATAACAGGATTTTTACCTGCGGATCCGCGCAGCTCACCGCTCAGAACCGTTCCCGAAAGTGCATTCTGCTCCTCCTCGCGAGCCGACCACACCATGAGCCGGCCCTGTCGTGCGGCCTCCGCCAAGGCGTCGACCGCGGCGGCCGGAGACCCCTGGCCGCCGACGACTGCCGAGAACACGCCCTGCGACGTCTCGGCGAAGAACGCGTCCTGCTCCGCCGGCGGGAGCAGCAGGTAGACCGTGTTGAGCAGCACCTCGACCGCGTTCTCGCTCGTGAGCGAGCCGCCGACCGCGTCGGACACCGCGCCGGGCGGAAGCGGCACCGGGCCGGTGGCGCCGAGCACGAGCGCCAGCGTCCCCGGGTCCACCGACAGCACGCCGTCGACTGTCCCTCCGAGCTCCTGCTCCCAGATCGCCTTCGTCAGCTCCCCGGTGCGCGGGAAGTCGGGCGTGAACGTGACGTCGCGGATGTCCGAGGCCAGGTCCTCGCCGAAGAGCGCCTGCTCGGCGGCGGTCAGCGGAAGCACGGGCTCCGGTAGCTCGACCAACGGACCGCCGGACCGCTGCTCCACCACCCGCACGGCCCCACCCTCGGCCTCCAGCAGGATCACGGCGCCCGGGATGCCGCCGGTGGCCCGCGGCTCGGCGGTGTTCTGCACCAGCAGGACGTACGACCGCGGGCCGTCCGCGCCGAGCATCGGGGGCAAGAGCTGGACGGCCTTGGCGGCGGTCGCCGTGGTCATCGCCACCGCGTTCACCTGGCCGGTGAGGTCGGCGACTGGGCCGGCCAGCGGCGCCCAGAGCGCCGCGGGGTCCAGGGACGCCACACGCTCCGCCGCGCTCTGGACCTCGGCGTCGGCGGCCACGACCGCCGGCGCGGCCTCCTGGAGCGGCGCCAGGGGGACGCGCCCGTCCACCGGGGCCAGGGCCGACGGGTCCACGATGGCGGTGGCGTCCATGAGCCCGGGGAGCGCACGGTCCGCGAGCCCGTCGACCACCTCGCTGACCACCTGGACCGCGCGCACGTTCGGCCCCACCCACGGGAGCACGCTCGCGGCCGACCAGTGCGGGCCGTGCGCTGCCGCCATGGCGCGGTCCGAGTGGTCCTGGAGGTCGGCGAGGGTCGTCTCGGCGGCAGCACGGTCACCGGCGAGCACCTGGTCCTGGAGCTGCGTCACCAGGCCCGCCGCGGTGAGCAGCTCCTCCCGGGCGCGCAGCGCGTCGAGGGCGAGCCACCCGGCCCACGCGACGAGCAGCACCAGCAGGCACTGCACGGCGGTCAGGACGGGGCGGCGTCGGCGACGTCGGGCGGCGGACGCGTGCCGCGGCGCCTCCGCGGCCCGGCGCGAACGGCGGGTGGGCGCGGCCTCCACGCCCCCGGCGTTCGTCACCACTGGCTCCTCTGGTTGACCCCGTGCAGCGGCCGAGCCTACTCATCGCGGCGGCGCGCGTGACCACGGCCACGACGCCGACTGACGCGCGGCGCCCCGACCCGCCACACTGGTGCGCGTGACGACCGACTCCTCCGCACCGACGTCTCGCGCCACGTTCTCGATCCTCACCGTGTGCACGGGCAACATCTGCCGCTCCCCCGCGGTCGAGCGCCTCCTCGCGGCCGGGCTCGGCCCCGACTCCGGCGTGAGCGTGACCAGCGCCGGGACCCACGCGATGGTCGGCTACCCCGTCTCCGAGCCGATGGTCCCGCTGCTGACCACCGCGGGCGGCACCGCGGACGGCTTCGCCGCGCGCCAGCTCACCGAGCGCCTCGCGCGCGACGCCGACCTGGTGCTCGCCCTGACGCGCGCCCACCGCAGCGCCGTCGTCGAGGCCGCACCGGCGACCGTGCGGCGCGCCTTCACGCTGCTCGAGTTCGCCCGGCTCGCGGCGGCCGTCGACCCGGCCCAGCTGCCGGCCGGGACCCCGGCCGAGCGCCTCGCCGCCCTGGTGCCGCTCGCGACGGCGCAGCGCGGGCGCTCCCCCGTCGCGCCCGACGCCGACGACGTCATCGACCCGTACCGGCGCGGGGACGCGGTCTACGCGCAGGTCTTCGACGTCATGGCACCCGCCGTCGGGACGATCGTGGCGATCGCCCGCGGCTGACCCGCCCCGGTGGGCCGAGCGGGTGAACCCGCGGCGGCAACCGCAACTCTCGCGTCATCGCGCGCCCGCGCCGCGCTCACACTCAGTGACAGTCCCTCACCGGGACGACGACAAGGGCACACCCGTCGCGAGGCGGGGCCGCAACGCCACGGGACCGCACGCCGGTCGGCCGGGCTACCGAAGGGACACGCATGGCCACGCTCGACCGCGCCGCCAACACCGACACCGCGCTGGACGCAGACCAGGGCGCCGCGCAGCTCGCGCTCGGCCTGTTCAACCGTCGTCCCGACGCCCTCGAGGTCGAGCTGCAGCGCGAGCTCGGCGGCGGCCAGCTGCGCATGCACTACCAGCCGCAGCTGGACCTGGGCGACGGCCGCGTGGTCGCCATGGAGGCGCTGATCCGCTGGGCCCACCCCGACCACGGCCTCATGACGCCGGGGCAGTTCCTGCCCCTGGCGGAGAGCAACGGTCTCATGGGCATGATCGACACGTGGGCCCTGCGCACCGCGTGCCGCGACGGCGCCTGGCTGGCCTCGCGCGGCCGCACCATCGAGGTCGCCGTCAACGTCACGGCCTCCCAGCTCACCGACCCCACCTTCCTCACCGAGGTCGAGCAGGCCACGCGGGCGGCCGGCCTGCCCATCGAGCTGCTCACGGTCGAGATGGGCCTGCGCGACGTGCTCGCCCAGATCTACGCGGCGCGCGACGTCGCGCTCGGGCTCCACCGTCGCGGCGTGCGCGTCTCGGTGAGCGACGTCGGCACCGGCGCCTCCTCCCCGGGCCGCCTCGCGCAGCTGCGGGTCGGGGAGGTCAAGGTCGACCGCGCGCTGACCGCCGCGATGGACGACGCGAGCATCGGCACGGTCGACGTCGTCCGCGAGATCGTCGCCGCCGCGAAGGCCGACGGTGCCCGGGTGGTCGCCGAGGGCATCGAGACGCCCGCGCAGTACGAGGCCGCACGCCTGGCGGGCTGCGACCGGGCGCAGGGCTACCTGCTCGGCCGGCCGGCCCCGCTCGAGGACCTCGCCGGGCTGCTCGCTCGCTCGCGCTGAGCCCTCGCCCGGCGGGGCCGGTCGACGCACCCCGGCCCCGCGGCCTCACAGGGACCGGACGAGCTCGACGGCCTGCAGGAGCGTGAGGTCCGGCTGCTGCCTGCGCACAGCGACGACGGCGCTCACCTCGCCCTGCTGGTCGCGGCACCGCCGCACCGCGTCGACGTCGAGCCCGGCGGCGACGGCGGCGACGGACCCGTGCCGGGCGGCGAACCACGCGGCGCGCCGGCGCTCGTCCGCACGCTCGGCGACGAACCCGACGGCCGCCACCACGACGACGCCCGTGAAGAGCGCCGTGCCCGCGCCCGGCAGGTCGAGCAGGAGGAAGCAGACGGCGGACGAGAAGGACAGCACGACGCCCAGGACCAGCAGCGTCGTCGACAGGCGGCGGGACGGCCTCGTGCTCGTGGGCATGGAATCTCCTCGGGTCCGTGGTGCGGCGGGTGTGCCGCGCCGGCGCTCCGGACGCTAGGCGGGGAGCCCCGGCGGGCACGTCGCCCGAGCGACCGACGCCACGCGCGCGACGTCCGACCCACGGCCCACCTCCGCACGGCCCGCATCGCCCGGGGTGACGACGCGTGACCCGTCCCTGCCGCAGGTGATCGTGAGGGAGGACACGCCCCGCGACCCACCTCCACGATACCCCCGGGGGTATCGTGGAGGCATGTCCACGACCCCTCCAACCGCCCCGGCGCGGATCGTCGTCGTCGGAGGTGTCGCGGGCGGCATGAGCGCCGCCGCGCGCGCCCGGCGGCTGGACGAGCACGCCGAGATCGTCGTCCTCGAGCAGTCCGACTACGTCTCGTTCGCCAACTGCGGCCTGCCCTACCACCTGTCCGGCGAGATCGCGGAGCGCGAGGCCCTCCTCCTGCACACGCCCGCATCCCTGGCCGCTGCCCTCGCGCTGGACGTGCGCACCGGGACACGCGTCACCGCCGTCGACCCGGCCGCTCGCACCGTCACGGTGCTCACCGCGGACGGGCCGGACACCCTCTCCTACGACGCGCTCCTGCTGGCGCCGGGCGCCGTCGCCGTCCGGCCGCCGATCGACGGGCTCGACCACCCGTCCGTGCACGCCCTGCGCACCGTCCCCGACCTCGACGCGCTCGACGCCCGGGTGGCAGCCCTGACCCGCGACGCGGGCTCGACGCCGTCCACGGCGGTCGTCGTCGGCGCCGGGTTCATCGGGCTGGAGGCCGTCGAGGCGCTGGTCGCACGCGGCCTGCAGGTCCACCTCGTCGAGCTCGCGGACCACGTGCTGCCCCCGCTGGACGCCGAGCTCGCGCCGCTCGTCGCCGACGAGCTCGCGGCCCACGGCGCCCACCTGCACGTGGGCACCTCCGCGCGGAGCATCACCGCGCGGGACGACGACGGCGGGGTCACCGTGACGCTCTCCGACGGCAGCGACGTCCCGGCCGACGTCGTCGTCGTCAACGTCGGCGTGCGACCGGCGAGCGACCTCGCCCGCGACGCGGGCCTGGACCTCGGCCCCACGGGCGCGATCCGGGTCGACGCCGACCAGCGCACCTCCGACCCCCACATCTGGGCCGTCGGCGACGCCGTCGAGGTGACCCGCGCCGTGACCGGTGCGCTCGGTCCGGTGCCGCTCGCCGGACCGGCCAACCGGCAGGGCCGACGCGCCGCGGACTCCATGCTGGGACGCCGCACCACCCCGCAGGCCGCGGTGCTCGGGACCGCGATCGTGCGCGTCTTCGGGCTCACGGCCGCCATGACCGGCCCCGGCCAGGCGGACCTGCGGCGCGCCGGGATGGCGCACGAGGTCGTCCGGATCCACCCCGGTCACCACGCGGGCTACTTCCCCGGCGCCGAGCAGGTCCACCTCGTGGCGACGTTCGCCCCCGACGGGCGCCTCCTCGGTGCGCAGGGGGTCGGGCGCGACGGCGTCGACAAGCGCATCGACGTCCTCGCGACCGCGCTGCGTGCCGGCATGACCGCCGACGACCTCGCCGAGCTCGAGCTCGCGTACGCGCCGCCGTACGGGTCCGCCAAGGACCCGGTCAACATGCTCGGCTTCGTCGCGCAGAACGTCCTGGACGGCACCATGCCGCAGTGGCACCCGGACGAGCTCGACGCCGTCCTGGCGCAGACCCTCGTGCTCGACGTCCGCTCCCGCGCCGAGTACGACCGGGGCCACCTCGAGGGCGCGCTGAACATCCCGCACACCGAGCTGCGCGCGCGCCTGGACGAGGTGCGCGACGCCGCCGGCGGCCGCCCCGTCAGCGTGCACTGCGCCAGCGGCGTGCGGTCGCACATCGCCACGCGCGTCCTGCTCGCCGCGGGGCTGGACGCCCGCAACCTCTCGGGCGGCTGGCTGACGCTGACCGCCGTCCACCCGCGGCTCACCCGGGCCTGAGCGCCCGCGCCACCCCGCCGAGTTCGAAGGAGACCACCATGTGCTACCCCGTCCGCTGCGCGACCTGCCGCAAGACCACGTGGGAGGGATGCGGCATGCACGTCGACGACGTCATGGCCACGTGCCCCGCGCCGAGCAGTGCACCTGCCCCCGCTGACCGCCTGACGCACGAGGAGACCCCGCATGGAGCTCGACAAGGACGAGATGGTCAAGGTCACGAACCGCCTGCGGCGCGCGCAGGGGCAGCTCGCGGCCGTCGTGCGGATGCTCGACGAGGGCCGCGACTGCGAGGACGTGGTCATGCAGCTCTCGGCAGTCTCGCGCGCGCTGGACCGCGCGGGGTTCGCGATCATCGCGTCGGGCATGCGGCAGTGCCTCACGGCGCCCGCGGCCGGCGACGAGGACGCCGCGCCGACGCTCGACGTGGCCAAGCTCGAGAAGCTGTTCCTCTCCCTCGCCTGACCGCGTCCCCCGGCGGCCGGCCCCCGCCGGGCGCCACCGGACTCGTGCCCGTGCCCGATTCACGAGATGCGTCCCAGATCACGGCGTTTACAGTGGTAAGTGGCCTCCAGGTGCGGGGCCACGTTCACTAGGGGGGCACCATGGTCACGAACACGCGTCGAGTCGCGCGCCGGCAGGACGAGCCGGACGTCGTCGAGCTCAACCCGGTCTTCGCGCGTCCAGGCGAGGCGACCGAGCTACCGAAGTTCCGGATGCCGGACGACGAGTCGATGCCGTCGACGGCGTACCAGGTCGTCCACGACGAGGCGATGCTCGACGGGAACGCGCGACTGAACCTCGCGACGTTCGTCGGCACGTGGATGGACGAGTACGCGTCGCGCCTCTACCTCGAGGCCGCCGACAAGAACATGATCGACAAGGATGAGTACCCGCAGACCGCCGCGGTGGAGACCCGGTGCTGGACCATGCTGGGCGACCTGTGGCACGCGCCCGACCCGGAGCACACGATCGGCACCTCGACCATCGGCTCCTCGGAGGCGGCGATGCTCGGTGGGCTCGCGCTCAAGCGCCGCTGGCAGCACGCGCGCCGTGCGGCGGGCAAGGCGACGGACCGGCCCAACCTCGTGATGTCGAGCGCCGTGCAGGTCTGCTGGGAGAAGTTCTGCAACTACTTCGAGGTCGAGGCGCGATACGTCCCGATCACCGAGGAGCACAAGGTCCTCGACGGCTTCGAGCTCGAGAAGTACGTCGACGAGAACACGATCGGCGTCGTCGCGATCATGGGCGTCACCTACACGGGCATGTACGAGCCGGTGACGGAGATCGCCGCGGCGCTCGACCGGATCCAGGAGTCGACCGGCCTCGACGTCCCGATCCACGTCGACGGCGCCTCGGGCGGCATGATCGCGCCCTTCG
Source organism: Actinotalea sp. JY-7885 (assembly GCF_014525465.1). Lineage (NCBI taxonomy): Bacteria > Bacillati > Actinomycetota > Actinomycetes > Micrococcales > Cellulomonadaceae > Actinotalea > Actinotalea sp. JY-7885. Next base: position 39,574 of record NZ_JACEXH010000005.1, read on the forward strand.
TGCAGCCGGACCTCGAGTGGGACTTCCGGGTCGCCCGCGTCGCCTCCATCAACACCTCCGGCCACAAGTACGGCCTGGTCTACCCCGGACTCGGCTGGGTCGTGTGGCGGGACGTCGAGTCCCTGCCCGAGGACCTCGTGTTCCGCGTGTCCTACCTCGGCGGCGACATGCCGACGTTCGCGCTGAACTTCTCGCGCCCCGGCGCCCAGGTGCTGCTCCAGTACTACCTGTTCATCCGGCTGGGCCGCGCGGGCTACACCGCCGTGCAGCGCACGGCCCACGACGTGGCGCTGTACCTCTCCGGGGAGATCGCCAAGATGCCCGCGTTCGAGCTCTGGAACGACGGCTCGGACATCCCGGTCTTCGCCTGGCGGTTGCGCCACGGGCACACGGAGAACTGGAACCTGTACCACCTGTCCGAGCGGCTCCGGATGAAGGGCTGGCTCGTCCCGGCCTACCCGATGCCGGACGACCTGCCGGACGTCACCGTGCAGCGCGTCGTCGTGCGCAACGGGTTCAGCCACGACCTCGCGTCGGCCTTCCTGGCCGACCTCGCCGCCGAGGTGGAGTACCTCGACGCGCTCACCGGTCCGATGCCGACCGAGGGCCAGCGGTCCGGCTTCCACCACTGATCCAGGGCACGGCGGAGCATGCTCGAGCAGGGGGAGAACCATGTCCACGCACAGCACCACACCAGGATCGAGCGGGGCCGAGGCGAGTCCTTCGGGCTCCCACGCCCGGTGGCCCCACGTCAGGGCGGACGGCACCCACGCGCCGTCGGCCGAGCACGTCAAGGCGCACCCGTATGGCACGCCCGGCGCACGCATCCCGCCGGAGCACACCGGCCCGGCGATCGGGGCGCCGGCCGCGAGCGCGACCGTCGCCATGTCGGTCGGGCAGCTGGCGATGCTCACCGTCGTCGTCGTGGCCTCGTTGCGGTCGCTGCCCGCGATGTCGCTGTACGGGCTCGGCTCGGTGACGCTGTTCATCATCCCGGCGATCGTGTTCCTCGTGCCGACGGCGCTCGTCGCGGCCGAGCTCGCGACGGGCTGGAAGGGCGGCGTCTTCACCTGGGTCCGCGAGGCCTTCGGTGACCGCACCGGGTTCGTGGCGATCTGGCTGCAGTGGATCCAGAACGTCGTGTGGTACCCGACGCAGATCGCGTTCATCGCGGCGAGCCTGTCGTTCGTCATCGGCGACCAGGGGCTGTCGAACAACGGCCTCTACACCGCGGCCGTCATCCTCATCCTGTACTGGGGCTCCACGCTGATCACCCTGGCGGGCGGCAACCTGTTCGCCAAAGTCGGCTCCTGGAGCGGCATCCTCGGCACGCTGTTCCCCGCGGTGCTCCTCATCGCGTTCGGCGCGATCTGGCTGGCGACCGGGGAGAAGTCGGACACGTCGCTCGAGGCATCGGCCGTCATCCCGCCGTGGACGGGCATCGCGTCGATCGTGCTGATCGTCTCGAACGTCCTGGCCTACGCGGGCATGGAGGTCAACGCCGTGCACGCCAACGACCTGAAGAACCCCGGCAAGGGGTTCCCGCGGTCGATCGCGTTCGCGACGCTCCTCATCCTGCTGGTGTTCATCCTGCCCACCATCGCGATCAGCCTCGCGGTGCCGAAGAGCGAGCTGGGCCTGACCAACGGGATCAACCTGGCGTTCAAGGAGTTCTTCGACCACTGGGGCATCGCGTGGGGGACGCCGGCGATCTCGCTGCTCATCGCGCTCGGCGCCTTCGCCTCCGTGGTGACGTGGATCGCCGGGCCGTCGCGCGGTCTGCTCGCCGCCGCCCGGACCGGCCTGCTGCCGCCTGCGCTGCAGCGCCGCAACAAGGCCGGGGTCCAGGTCGGCATCCTGGGCGTGCAGGGCGCGATCGTGACGCTGCTCGCGCTGCTCTTCGTGCTGGTGCCGAGCGGCAACACGGCGTTCATCGCCCTGGTGGACATGGCCGCCGCGCTCTACCTGATCATGTACATCCTCATGTTCGCGGCGGCGATCCGGCTGCGCAAGACCAAGCCGGACGTGGTCAGGACGTACCGGACGCCGGCGATGACGTTCGTCGCCGGGGTCGGGCTGGTCGCGTGCGTGACGGCCTTCGTGCTCGCGTTCGTCCGGCCGTCCGGGTTCACGGGCCTGTCCGAGAGCGCCTACCCGCTGGTCGTGGCCGGGGTCGTCGTCGTCCTCGGCGGGCCACCCCTGCTGTTCTACGCGCTCCGGCGCCCGTCGTGGGACCGCCGGACGCCCGAGGAGCGGGCGAGCGCGGACATCGTGCTGGTCAACCCGCTGCCGTCCTCGGGCACCGGGACCAGCGGCACAGCAGGGACCGCCGGCACAGCCGGGACCGCCGGCACGGCCGGGACGGCCGGGACCGCCGGCACTCCTCCCCCGCAGCCGGGGACGGCGTCCGGCTGACGGGCTCGCCAGGCGGCGTCCGCGCGGGCCGTCCGCGCGGGCGCCGTCTGGCGGGGTCACGTAGCGTCGAGGAGACCGCGTCGTCGGCGGTTGTCACGCCGCGACCCCGGGAGCAGCAAGGAGTCCGATGCCCAACCGCCTCGCCGCCAGCACGAGCCCGTACCTGCAGCAGCACCGCGACAACCCGGTCGACTGGTACGAGTGGGGTCCCGAGGCGTTCGCCGCGGCCCGCGAGCGCGACGTCCCGCTGCTGATCTCCGTCGGCTACGCGGCGTGCCACTGGTGCCACGTCATGGCGCACGAGTCCTTCGAGGACGCGACCACCGCGGCGTTCATGAACCAGCACTTCGTCTGCATCAAGGTCGACCGCGAGGAGCGGCCCGACGTCGACGCCATCTACATGGAGGCGACGCAGGCCATGACCGGCCACGGCGGCTGGCCGATGACGGTCTTCGCGACGCCCGACGGCGACCCCTTCTTCTGCGGCACCTACTTCCCGCCGCGCCCGGTCAGCGGCATGCCCTCGTTCCCCCAGGTGCTGGCGAGCCTGGCGGCCGCGTGGACCACGCGCCGCGGCGAGGTCGACCAGAGCGCGTCCGGCATCCGGGAGGCGCTCGGCGCGCAGGTCCGCGGCGAGCTGCCGGCGGCCTGCGTGCTCGACGAGGCGCTCCTGGCCGACGTCGCGTCCACGCTGCGCCGCTCGTACGACGCCGCCCGGGGCGGGTTCGGCGGGGCGCCCAAGTTCCCGCCGTCGATGCTGCTCGAGTGGCTGCTGCGCCGGGCCGCCCGCACGGGCGAGCCGGACGCGCTCGCCATGGCGAGCAGCACCCTCGAGGCGATGGCCCGCGGAGGCATGTACGACCAGCTCGGCGGCGGCTCCGCGCGGTACTCGGTCGACGCCGGCTGGGTGGTCCCCCACTTCGAGAAGATGCTCTACGACAACGCGCTCCTCCTGCGGGTCTACGCCCACTGGTGGCGGCTGGCGCGCTCGCCGCTGGCCCACCGCGTGGTCACCGAGACCGCGGACTGGCTGCTGCGCGAGCTGCGCACGCCCGAGGGCGGCTTCGCCTCGGCGCTGGACGCCGACTCCCTGCCCGCCGGCGACCCCGACGGCCACCCGCACGAAGGCGCCTTCTACGTCTGGACCCCCGAGCAGCTCGTCGAGGTGCTCGGCGATGACGACGCCGCCTGGGCGGCGGGGACCTTCGACGTCACCGCGGCGGGCACCTTCGAGGAGGGCGCCTCGGTGCTCCAGCTGCTGCGTGACCCGACGGATGCGGACGGAGCACCCGACCGCGAGCGGTGGGCCGACGTGCGGCGCCGGCTCGCCGAGGCCCGCGAGGCGCGACCGCGGCCGGCACGCGACGACAAGGTCATCGCCGCCTGGAACGGGCTCGCGATCGCGGCCCTGGCCGACGCCGGTGCGCTCCTCGAGCGGGCCGACTGGGTCGACGCCGCGGTCGGTGCCGCGGCGCTGCTGGAACGCCACGTGACGCGCGACGGCGACGTCGTGCGCCTGGCGCGGGCGAGCCGCGACGGCGTCGTCGGCGCCGCGGCGGGCGTGCTCGAGGACTACGCCGACGTCGCGGAGGGCCTGCTGGCGCTGTACTCGGCGACGGGCGACGAGGCCTACGTCGTGCGCGCGGGCGAGCTGCTGGACGAGGTGCTCGCGCGGTTCTCGGAGGCGGGTGCGGCCGCCGGTGGCGGCACCGGCTTCTACGACACCGCGGTCGACGAGACCGACGCGGTCCTCGCCCGCATCCGCCGGCCGCGCGACGTCGCCGACGGCCCGACGCCGTCCGGCCAGGCGGCCGCCGCGGGCGCGCTCGTGACCTATGCCGCCCTGACCGGCTCGTTGCGCCACCGCGAGGCCGCCGAGGGCGCGCTGACCGAGCCGCTGCTGGTCGCGCGCCGCTACCCGCGTGCGGCCGGATGGGCGCTCGCGACCGCTGAGGCGCTGCTCG
>NZ_JACEXH010000062.1:0-17435 GCF_014525465.1 Actinotalea sp. JY-7885
CGGCCGTGCTCGCGGCCCGCGTCGAGGTCGGCCGGGCCGGCCGCGCCGACGCCGGGCGCCGCGCCCTGCCGCAGTAGGCGCCCGGCCGCCCGGGGAGGAGCACCACCGGGGTCCCGATCGGTGGAAGGATGGGCAGATGCCCGGAGCCATGACCGACCTTCGCCGCAGCCTGCACCACGCGGGCTACTACCCGGAGCTCGTGGGCGACGTCCTGGACGTCGCGCTCGCGGGCGAGCCGGTCGTCGGGCACCTCGTCCATCCGGAGACCACCTTCGACTCGACCGAGGTGCGCCGCCACGTCACGGTCCTCGTGCTGACCCCGACCCGGCTGGTCCTCGCGCACGTCGACGACCACCCCGCCGACTCGGAGCACCCGTCGGCGAGCGCGTCGGCGACCACGGAGTCCGTCCCGCTGGCCCACCTGCACACGGTCGCGCTGACCCACGTGGTGCCGGTGCCCGAGAAGCACCGCGCGGGCGCCGTGCCCGCCGAGCTCACCCTCGCGCTCGGGTGGGGAGCGGTCCGGCGGATCGACCTCGAGCCCGCGACGTGCGGCGACCCGTCGTGCGACGCCGACCACGGGCTCACCGGCACCAGCTCCCCGGACGACGTCGTCGTGCGGGTCTCGGCGCAGGCCGAGGGCGCCGAGGCCGTCCGGGCCGCCGTGGACTTCGCCCGAGCCCTGTCCGCCGCCAGCGCGGGGGCCCGGTGACCACCACCGACGTCGTGGCCGGTGCCTTCGCCGCGGCCGGCTTCGTCAGTCCCGACTACGGCGGCTGGTGCCTGGACGCCGTCCTGCCCGGCGCGGCGGCGGCGCTCGCCCGTCCGCTCGGGCTGGACCTCGACCGCCTGCCCGACGGCGCCGCGGAGGCGCAGGCGCGCCTCGACCTGCCGGACGCGTCGCGGGTCTGCGTCGTGCTCGTCGACGGCCTCGGCCACGAGATGCTCACCGAGCGCGCCGGTCATGCGCCGTTCCTGCGCTCGCACCTCGCAGGGGCGCGCACCCTGACCTCGGGCTACCCGTCGACGACCGCGGCCTCGATGGGCCTGTTCGGCACCGGGTGCGCCCCCGGCCGCACGGGGCTGATCGGCTACACCGTGCGCAACCCCGAGACCGGAGGGCTCGCCAACCTGATCTCGTGGGAGGGCGCCGGGGAGGCGACCTCCTGGCAGCGTGAGGAGACCGTCTTCGAGCGGCTCGCGGCGGCGGGCGCCCCCGTGAGCTTCGTCGGCCCGGCCAACTTCGCCGGCTCCGGCCTGACGGAGGCGGCCCTGCGCGGGGCGAGCTTCGTGCGCGCCGAGCGCCTCGAGGACCGCGTGGACGCCGCGCTGTACGAGCTGTCCGCGCCCGGCCTGGTGTACCTGTACTGGCGCGACGTCGACAAGGCGGGCCACCAGTTCGGCTGGCGGTCGCCGGAGTGGGGCGACGCGCTGGCCGAGGTCGACCGCGAGCTCGCGCGCCTGGCGCGCTCCCTCCCGGCCGGGACGCTGCTGCTGGTCACCGCGGACCACGGGATGGTCGACGTCGACCACGGCCTGCTCGTGGACGTCGCCACGACGCCCGCGCTCGCGCGCGACGTCGTCCTGGTGGCGGGGGAGCCGCGCGCGAGCCACGTGCACGTGCGCCCCGGGACCGCGCCCGACGTCGCGGCGCGGTGGCGCCAGGTCCTCGGCGACCGCGCGCTCGTGGCGCTGCACGACGACGCGGTGGCCGCCGGGTGGTTCGGGCCCGTGGCCGAGCACGTCGACGCGCTCGTGGGCGACGTGGTGGTCGCCGCGCGGGGTCGGGCCGGTGTCGTCGACTCGCGGACCCAGACGCCGCACTCGCTCACCCTCAAGGGCATGCACGGCTCGCTCACGCCGGGCGAGATGCTGGTGCCGCTGATCGTGACCGGCTGAGAGGGACCCATGGCGGAGCTCGTCTTCTTCAGCGGGACGATGGACTGCGGGAAGTCCACGCTCGCGCTCCAGCTCGACCACAACCACGCGGCCCGCGGGCGCGGCGGCGTCATCTTCACGCGTGACGACCGCGCGGGCACCGACGTGCTCTCCTCGCGCCTGGGGCTGCGGCACAGCGCCGTGGAGGTGCGCGACGACACCGACTTCTGGGACGAGGTCGTGGTGCGGCGCAGCCGCGGGGAGCGCGTCGACTACCTCGTGTGCGACGAGGCCCAGTTCTACTCGCCGCGCCAGGTCGAGCAGCTCGCGCAGCTGGTCGACGAGCTGGGCGTGGACGTCTACGCGTTCGGCATCACGGCGGACTTCCGGACCCGGCTCTTCCCCGGCGCGGCGCGGCTCATCGAGCTCGCGGACCGGGTCGAGGTGCTCCAGGTGCAGTCGCTGTGCTGGTGCGGGGCCCGGGCGACCCACAACGCGCGCATCGTGGACGGCGTCATGGTCGTCGAGGGCGAGCAGGTCGTCGTCGGCGACACGGGGCCCGGTGGCCGGCAGGCGCACGTCGCGTACGAGGTGCTGTGCCGCCGGCACCACATGCGCCGGATGACGAGCGTCGCGGCGCGCGCGACGGCGCAGGTCCCCGACACGCTCCCGTTCTGAGCCGGCCGCCCTACTCGGGCTTGGCGCCGAAGACGATCTCGTCCCAGCTCGGCACGCTCGCGCGGCCCCGGCGCGAGCGCCGGGCCAGCGGCGGGGGGACGTCGGCCTCTCCGGCCGGGGGCGTCGGCGCGTCGGGCGCGGCGACCGCGGGGGTGGACGCGTCGTCCGCCACGGGCCGGCGGCGCGCCGACGGCGGCAGCTCGAGCACCGTCGCGTCCGTCGCGAGATCGGGTCGCGAGGCCGGCGGGTGGGCCGCGGGGACCGGGCCCGGTGTCGTCGACCCGGGGCGCTCGAAGTCGAACGCGTGCTGCGGCCCGAAGCCCTCGAAGTCCTCGCCGTCGTCCTCCGGGTCGTCGGTGTGCGCGTCCGACGGCTCGTCGAGGGGCTGACGCACGCCGCGGCGCCCCGACAGGTCGTCGAGCAGCAGGTGTGTCGGGTCCGGCGCGTGCGGTGCCGCGGCGGCGGGCTGGTCGACGGACGCGAGCAGCGGGCGCAGCGCGTCGTCGACCTCGACGTCGAAGACCTCACCGGGAACCGCCGAGAGGTGACGGCGGGGGATCGGGCCTTGCGCCAGCTCGGTCTCGCTCAGCCAGCGCGCCTCGTCGTCCACGGCGCGCAGGACGCGCGCCGACGGCTCGAAGGTCCACCGCGCGGACCGCGACGTGCCGGCGACGTCGAACGCGACCTCGACGGTCCACGGGCCGGCGCTGCCGCCGCGGAACGCGTCCCAGCGGATCGACGAGCCGGCGACCCCGCGCGTGGCGAGGCGGTCGGTGACCAGGTCTCCCAGGACCGGTGCGCCGGGGTCGTGGCCGATGCGCGTGCCGCGTGCCTGCGTGGCGACGAACTCGCGCTCGGCGAGCACCGGACCCTCGTACCGGCGCACGGCCGGCAGCGGCATGCCCGAGTCCTCGGCCAGCTCCTCGGCCGTGGCACCGGCGCGGATGCGCGCCTGGATCTCCCGCGGGGGCAGCGTGCCGCTCTGCTCGGCCCGCACCTGCTCGAGCTGGGGCCGGTCCCGGCGCACCGCCGCCCGCAGCGCGTCGTCGATGGGCAGGCTGAAGCGCTGACCGTCCACTCCCTCGAGGACGACGTGCTCGCCGTCCTCGTGCAGCCCTACCAGTCGCAGCTCGCTCATGGCACCTCCTGCCACGAGGGTGCCACCTGCCGGCCGCCCGGCCGGGGAGGCGGACCGGTGTGCCGCCGGACCGGGCGTGGTGCGGCGGGCGCGCCTGCGGCGGCAGGATGGGTCGATGAGCGCCGCACAGCCACCGTCCCCTCCGACCCGTGGCGCCGCCCCGCACCCCGACGGGCCCGACGTCGTCGGCCTGGGCCGCCTCGCCGAGCGCCTCGCCCGGGAGGCGGGCGCGCTGGTGCGCGACGGCCGGCCGCGGCAGGTGGATGTCGCCGGCACCAAGTCGAGCCTCGCCGACGTGGTCACCGCCATGGACCTCGCGTCCGAGGCGCTGCTGCGCCGGATCCTCGCCACGGAGCGCCCCGACGACGGCGTGCTCGGCGAGGAGGAGGGGCACGTCGGCGGGACCACGGGGGTGACGTGGGTCCTGGACCCGATCGACGGCACGGTGAACTACCTCTACGGGATCCCGGCGTACGCGGTGAGCGTCGCCGCCGTGACGGGCCCGCCCGAGCCCGGCCGGTGGACGGTCCAGGCCGCGTGCGTGCACGCCGTGGCGGACGGGCGGACGTGGACCGCGGTGCGCGGCGGGGGCGCGTTCCTCGACGGCGTGCCGCTGCGCGTCAACGGCCCCGTCCCGCTCGCGCAGAGCCTCGTCGGGACGGGCTTCGGCTACACCGTGGAGCGGCGCCGCGTCCAGGCGCGCGTCATCGCCGACGTGCTGCCCCGCGTGCGGGACATCCGCCGGATCGGCTCGGCGGCGATGGACCTGTGCACCCTCGCGGGCGGCGGCCTGGACGCGTACTTCGAGCGAGGGCTGGCGCCCTGGGACCTCGCGGCGGCGTCGCTGGTCGCCGAGGAGGCCGGGGCGCTCGTCACCGGCCTGCGGGGGGCGCCGGCGTCGACCGCCATGACGGTCGCGGGCCCACCCGAGACGGTGGGCGCGCTGGTCGCGCTGCTCGAGGGTCTGGACGCGGACACCGACGACGCCTGACCCCTCGCGACCCGGATCGCGCGCTCCTCGCACCTCCGGTTGCCCGAGTTGTGCGGGTTGGCTACGGTCCCGCGGGGGGCCATGTGCGCGGCCTGCCGTGAGTGGGGCACAATCCCCAGGCCGACCAGCCCTCGGGAACATTCGGGCCGTGTCGTGCATTGATTACGTACCGGCGACCGCGCGACCGCGCGGCGCGAGAACGACACGGAGTGTGTGACGCCTGATGGCAACCGACTACGACGCCCCTCGCAAGACCGAGGAAGACCTCTCCGAGGACTCGCTGCAGGAACTGCAGGCGCGTCGCTCCGACAAGAACTCCGGGGTGGTCGACGAGGACGAGACGGAAGCGGCCGAAGGGTTCGAGCTCCCGGGCGCGGACCTGTCGGGCGAGGAGCTCTCCGTCCGCGTCCTGCCGCGGCAGGCCGACGAGTTCACCTGCGGCAGCTGCTTCCTGGTGCACCACCGCAGCCAGCTGGCCGGCGACAAGAACGGTCAGCCGATCTGCTCGGAGTGCGCCGCCTGACCTGAGCGACGGGCCGCGTCCAGCGCGGCCACGAGGGCCTGGGGCCGGCGGGTGGAGACCACCCACGCCGGCGTCGGGTCCTGCGGGTCGTCGACGACGACCACCACGGCCCCGGGGATCCACGCGCGCAGGCACACGTAGGTGCGCGCGTCGGACCCGGGGCCGAGCTGCGCGCGGACCCCGTCGCGGTCGAGCACGCGGGCCGCCCCCAGGAGGGCGACGGGGATGTGCGCCCGCCCGGCCCGCAGCTCGCCGCCCGCGACCTCGACGGGCGCGCTGGTGCGCACGGCCGCCGCGATCGCGACCAGGAGCGAGACGACGCCCCCGACCAGCGCGACGTCCCCGCGCACGGGCAGCAGGGCGATGACCATGAGGACGGCGAAGCCGATCACGAAGCACCACCCCAGCGGCCCGGGCCAGAGCCGTTCACGGTGGAGCACGTCGGTCGAGTGGGGCGCCATGCCTCCATGGTCTCAGCCCGCGGGACGTGGGGCGGCACTAGGCTCGGGCGTCGTGGACAACCGCCCTCACCCCGTCGAGGTCCTGCTCGTCATGCTCGACGACGGGCTCCCGGAGCCCACGTACGCCCACCCCGGGGACGCGGGCGCCGACCTCGTGGCGCGCGTCGACGTCGACCTCGCGCCGCTCGCCCGCGCGACGGTCCCCACGGGCGTGAGCATCGCGCTGCCGGACGGCTGGGCCGCGTTCGTCCACCCGCGCTCCGGCCTGGCGCGCGACCACGGCGTGACGGTGGTCAACGCGCCCGGGACGGTGGACGCGGGCTACCGCGGCGAGATCCAGGTGACGCTGCTCAACACCGACCCGACGACGGCGGTCCACCTGCGGCGCGGGGACCGCATCGCGCAGCTCGTGGTCCAGCGCGTCGGGCGGGCGCGCTTCGTGCGCGCCGAGCGCCTGCCGGGGTCGCACCGCGGGGCCGGCGGCTTCGGGTCCACGGGCGGCGGACCCGCCGGACCTGCCGGGGCCGCCACGCCGGGCGCGGACGGCGCCGACGGGTAGGAGGCGCCGCCCGAGGCGTCTAGTGTCGTGGTGAGTGCGTGTCCAGGTTCCAGGAGGCAGCAGGCGTGGGTGTGTTCGGACGAGGCAAGCGGTCGACGGAGTCGTCGGCGGAGCCCTCGGCGCAGGCCGCCGAGGCGGACGTGGTGCCCGGTGACGTCCCCGCCCGGGAGCGTGGCCCCTGGGACTCGGGCGAGGTCCCCGAGCGCGGCCGCCGGATCGACCTCGGCGCCCTGTGGCTGCCCGGGCGCGAGGGCATGGAGCTCCGGATGGAGATCGAGAAGTCGTCGAAGATCGTGAGCGCCGCGGCCGTGTCGCTCCACGGCTCCGCGCTCCAGCTCCAGGTGTTCGCCGCGCCGCGCACCGAGGGCGTGTGGGACGACATCCGCGCGGAGATCGCCGAGTCCGTCGTCAAGCAGGGCGGATCCGCCGACGACGTGCCGGGCCCCTTCGGTCGCGAGCTCCTCGCGCGCCTGCCCGTGCGCACGCCCGAGGGGCGCACGGGCCACCGGCCCGCGCGCTTCATCGGCCACGACGGCCCGCGCTGGTTCCTGCGCGGCGTCATCACCGGCCGGGCGGCCGTGGAGCCGGCGGAGGCCGAGGAGCTCGAGGCCGTCTTCGCCGACGTCGTCGTGGTCCGCGGCCCCGAGCCGCGCGTGCCGCGCGACCTGCTGCCCCTGACGATGCCCGGTCAGCGGCCGGTGGCCGCGGTCGTCCCGCCGGGCGCCGCTCCCGCCCCGACGCTCGACCCCCTCACGCGCGGCCCCGAGATCACCGAGGTGCACTGATGGCGCTCAAGGCGCTGCTGCACGGCATGGTCGCGTCGCAGGCGCAGCTCGAGGCCGACGAGGAGCAGCGCGAGACGCGCCGGCAGGGGTGCGCCTCCGTGGCGGAGCTCCAGGACCGCCGCCGGGCCGTGGTCTCGGGTGTCATCCGCTCGGTCACGCTGCGCCCGCGCACGACGGTGCCCGCGCTCGAGGCCGAGCTCTACGACGGCAGCGGCAGCCTGACGCTCGTCTGGCTGGGGCGGCGCAGCATCCACGGGATCGACCCCGGCCGACGGCTGCGCGCCGAGGGCCTGGTGTGCGCGCAGTCCGGGCGGCCGACGATGTTCAACCCGCGCTACGAGCTCGCGCCGAGGCCCGGTGAGTAGTCCGGCGGGCGAGCCCGAGTCCCCGCAGGCGGAGCGGGCCCGCTCCGGCGTCGCCCCGGGACGGGGCGTCACCGCCCTGGCCGCCGACGAGTTCTCGTTCGCCGACGCGGTCGGCGGCTGGCGCGGGGTCGTCGAGTCGGGTGCGCCGGGTCTGCTGTTCGTGGTGGTCTTCGTCGCGACCCGCGAGCTCGTGCCCGCCCTCGTCGTCGCGCTGGGTCTCGCCCTGCTCGCGGTCGTCGTGCGGCTCGCGCAGCGCACGCCGGCCACCCAGGCCTTCTCGGGCGTGCTCGGGGTCGCCATCGGCGTGGTCTGGGCCTGGCGTACGGGCGAGGCGCAGGACTACTTCGCGTGGGGCCTGTGGGTCAACGTCGCCTGGTGCGTGGGCGCGGTCGTCTCCGTCCTGGCGCGCTGGCCGGCGGTCGGCGTCGTCGTCAGCCTCCTGCGCGGACAGGACATGTCCTGGCGGGTCGACGCGGGCGCCGCGGCGCTGCGGCGGCGCTACGTCCTGGCCACGTGGCTCTGGGCCGTCCTCTTCGGCGCACGCCTGGCCGTGCAGCTGCCGCTCTACCTGCAGGGCGCCGACGCCGTGGGCTGGCTGGGTACCGCCCGGCTGGTCATGGGCGTGCCGCTGTTCGCGCTCGGCCTGTGGCTCACGTGGCTGCTGGTCGGCTCACCACGAGGTCGTGCAGAGCAGCCGGATCGGCCTGCGACCCCGCCACGATGAGGAGCTCGTCGCGCGCCTCGAGCGTGTCGTCGGGGCTCGGGGCGATCGGCGTCGTGCCGCGCACCACGGCCGCCAGGACCGTGTCGGGCGGCCAGACCACCTGACCCACGCGCGTGCCCACCAGGGGCGAGTCCTCCGGCAGGGTCACCTCGAGGATGTCGGCACCCGACTGGTGGAAGGTGAAGATCTTGACGAGGTCGCCGACGGCGACGGCCTCCTCGACCATCGCGGTCATGATCCGCGGCGTGGAGACGGCGACGTCCACGCCCCACGCCTCGTCGAACATCCACTCGTTCTTCGGGTTGTTGACGCGCGCGACCGTGCGGGGCACCCCGTACTCGGTCTTCGCGAGGAGCGAGACCACGAGATTGACCTTGTCGTCGCCGGTCGCCGCGACGATGACGTCGCACTCGTCGGCCTTCGCCTGGGTCAGGGTGGACAGCTCGCACGCGTCGGCGAGCAGCCACTCCGCCTCGGCGACCGAGGCGACGCGCATCGCGGACGGCTGCTTGTCGATGATCGTGACCTCGTGCTCCGCGGCGATCAGCTCGGTCGCGATGGACCGCCCGACCGATCCGGCTCCGGCGATGACGACGCGCATCAGTCCACCTCCGGGGGGACGCGGGTGAGGATCCGCTCGACCTTGGCCAGGTCGGTCGCCATGACCAGGACGTGCACGACGTCGTTCTCCTGCAGGACCGAGGTCGGCCCCGGCAGCACCCCGTCGCCGTAGCGGGTCAGGTAGGCGACGCGGGCGCCGGTCGCGGCCTCGAGCCGGCGGAGCGGCTGGCCGACCCACCCCGGGTGCACGTCCATCTGGGCCATGATCACCTGGCCCGACGCGTCGCGGTACTCGTCGGTGGCACCCATGGGGAGCATGCGCCGCAGCACCTGGTCCGCCGTCCAGCGGACCGTCGCGACCGTCGGGATGCCGAGGCGCTGGTAGATCTCGGCGCGGTGGGGGTCGTAGATCCGGGCGACCACGTTGCCCACGCCGTAGGTCTCGCGCACGACGCGCGCCGCCAGGATGTTGGAGTTGTCGCCGTCGGAGACGGCGGCGAAGGCGTACGCCTCCTCCACGCCCGCCTGGACCAGCGTCTGCCGGTCGAAGCCGAGTCCGGTGACGCGCTTGCCGGAGAAGCTCTGCTCCAGCCGGCGGAACGCGTCGGGGTTCTGGTCGATCACGGCGACGGAGTGCCCGCGACCCTCCAGCGACTGGGCGAGCGTGGCGCCGACGCGGCCGCAGCCCATGATGACGAAGTGCACAGATGGTGACGGTATACCTCCGGCGCCGCGACGGCGCCCGACGCCCGTGGGCGGCCCCTGCGGCCCTAGGATGGTGGATCGTGTCGGACATCGCGGATGCGGCGAAACGTCTGCTGCTGGGCCGGCCGGTCCGCAGCGACCGGCTCGGCCACACGCTCCTGCCGAAGCGCATCGCCCTGCCGGTCTTCGCCTCGGACGCCCTGTCCTCCGTCGCGTACGCCCCGGACGAGATCCTGCTGACCCTCGCGATCGCGGGTCTCGGCGCGACGCTCGTCTCGCCCTGGGTGGGCGTGGCGGTCGCCGTGGTCCTCGGAGTCGTCGTCGCGTCGTACCGGCAGAACGTCCACGCGTACCCGTCGGGGGGCGGCGACTACGAGGTCGCGACCGTCAACCTCGGCCCGCGGGCGGGCGTCTCCGTCGCGAGCGCCCTGCTCGTGGACTACGTGCTGACCGTGGCGGTGTCGATCTCCTCGGGCGCCCAGTACGCCGCGTCGGCGATCCCGGCCCTGCGCGGGCACGAGGTGCCGGTCGCCGTCGGCGTGGTGCTGCTCCTGGCCCTGGCCAACCTGCGCGGGGTCAAGGAGTCCGGCCGGGCGTTCGCGGTCCCCACCTACCTGTTCATGGCGGCGCTCGGGACGCTCGCGATCGTCGGCGCCGTCAAGGCGGCGACCGGGACGCTGCCGCTCGCGGAGACGGCCTCGCTCGAGGTGCTGCCGGAGGCCGGGTACGAGGCCGGCCTCGTCGGGCTGGGCGGCGCGCTGCTCGTGCTGCGCGCGTTCGCGTCCGGCAGCGCCGCCCTCACCGGGGTCGAGGCCATCAGCAACGGCGTGCCGGCCTTCACCAAGCCCAAGAGCCGCAACGCCGCCACCACGCTGCTCCTGCTGGGCGCGCTGTCGACGACGTTCATCATGTCGATCCTGCTGCTGGCCCAGGCCACGCACGTCCACTACGTCGAGTTCCCCGCGGAGCAGCTGCTCCGCGACGGCGTCCCCGTCGGCGAGGACTACGTGCAGCACCCGGTGATCGTGCAGCTGTCGGAGACGATCTTCGCCGGGGCGCCGTGGCTCGTCGTGTTCGTGGCCGTCGTGACGGGGCTGATCCTCGTGCTCGCCGCCAACACGGCGTTCAACGGCTTCCCGGTGCTCGGGTCCATCCTGGCGCGGGACGGCTTCCTGCCGCGCCAGCTGCACACGCGCGGCGACCGGCTCGCCTTCTCCAACGGCATCCTCACGCTGGCCGCCGGGGCGATCGTCCTCATCTGGGCGTTCGACGCCCAGGTCACCCGGCTGATCCAGCTCTACATCGTCGGCGTCTTCGTCTCGTTCACGCTCAGCCAGCTCGGCATGGTGCGGCACTGGAACCGCGAGCTCCGCACCGAGCCGGAGGCCCGGGCCCGGGCGCACATGCGCCGGTCCCGCGCGATCAACGCCGTCGGCCTCGGCCTGACGGGCACGGTCCTGGTGGTCGTGCTCGTCACCAAGTTCACGCGGGGCGCGTGGATCGCGATCCTCGCGATGGCCGTCGTCTTCGTCCTCATGCAGGGCATCCGGCGCCACTACGACTCGGTGCAGCGCGAGCTCGCGCTGGGCGACGACGAGGCCGCGGCGCGTGCGCTGCCGAGCCGGGTCCATGCGATCGTGCTGGTCTCGCGGCTCCACAAGCCGACCATGCGGGCGATCGCGTACGCGCGGGCGTCGCGCCCGTCCGTGCTGGAGGCCGTGACCGTCAGCGTGGAGCCGCAGGACGTGGCGACGCTGCGCGAGGAGTGGGAGCGGCTCGGCCTGCCCGTGGCGCTCAAGGTCCTCGACTCGCCGTTCCGCGAGATCACCCGGCCGATCCTCGGCTACGTCAAGTCCATCCGGCGCGAGAGTCCTCGCGACCTGGTCGTCGTCTACATCCCCGAGTACGTCGTCGGGCACTGGTGGGAGCACCTCTTGCACAATCAGAGCGCACTGCGCCTCAAGGGCCGGCTGCTGTTCACGCCGGGCGTCGTCGTGGCCTCCGTGCCGTGGCAGCTGGAGTCGTCCGTGCAGGTCGCGCAGCAGGGGACCACGCCGTGACCGGGCCGCAGCGGCGTCCCGGCCGCACGCCCCGCCCCCGGCCGTCCCGTGCCGCGCGCCCCCCGCGCGGGCCCGGCGAGCACGACGGCGAGCACGTCGTCCTCGAGGTCGGCCCCGTCGCGCACGGCGGCATCTGCGTCGCGCGCCACGAGGGCCGGGTGGTGTTCGTCAGCCACAGCCTGCCGGGGGAGACGGTGCGGGCCGTGGTGACGGACGGCCGCGAGGGGGCGACGTTCTGGCGCGCGGACGCCGTGGAGGTGCTCGAGGCGAGCCCGGACCGCGTCCCGGTGACGTGGGAGCAGGCCGGCCCCGGCGGCGTCGGCGGCGCGGACCTCGCGCACGTCGCGCTGCCCGCGCAGCGGCGGTGGAAGGCGGCCGTCGTCGCCGAGCAGCTGCGCCGCCTCGCGCACCTCGAGCGCGACGTCGTCGTCGAGCCGGCACCGGGCGACGACGACGCGGGCGGCTGGGGATGGCGCACGCGCGTCGAGCTGGTCGTCGACGGCCAGGGCCGCGCCGGCATGCACCGGCCCCGCACGCACGAGGTCGTGCCGCTGACGGACATGCCGCTCGCGGTCGACGAGATCCGAGGGCTTGGCCTGTTCGAGCGCCGGTGGCCCGCCGGGGCGCGGATCACCGCCGTCGCGCCCGTGGGCGGCGACGCGCCGCTCGTCGTGGTCGACGGCGAGCCGTGGACCGAGAAGGGCGCCGACCGGCGGCCCAACGCCCGCACCGCGGTGCGCGAGCGCGCGCAGGTCGCCGGGCGGACCTACACGTGGCGGGTCGCGGGTGACGGCTTCTGGCAGGTCCACCGCGCGGCGCCCACCGTGCTCGCGGAGGCGGTCGTCCGCGCCGTGGGGGAGCGTCCCGGCGCCACCGTCGTGGACCTGTACTCCGGTGCCGGCCTGCTCACGCTGCCCCTCGCGGACCTGGTCGGCGACGCCGGACGCGTCGTCGCGGTCGAGGGCGACGAGCGCGCGGTCAAGGATGCGCGCCGCAACGTCCACGAGCACCCCCAGGTCGAGCTGCACCACGGGCCGGTGGCCGGCGTGCTGGCCTCCGGTGCCGTCGCGCGCGCCGACGTGGTGGTGCTGGACCCGCCGCGCGTCGGCGCGGGGCGCGACGTGGTGGCCGCGATCGCGGCCCTGGAGCCCGAGCGCATCGTCTACGTGGCGTGCGACCCCGCGGCGCTGGCCCGCGACGTCGCGTACCTCGCGGGACACGGCTACGCGCTCGGCGACCTGCGCGCGTTCGACCTGTTCCCGATGACCCACCACATCGAGTGCGTGGCGGTCCTGGACCGCTCGCCGCTCGATGCCCCGCCGTCGGCAGGGTAAGATATCTTGACGTCGAGATATCTCGGCGGAGCGGCTGCGAGATAGCCTGCCCGCAGAGGTCTGCGGACGTCCGCGGCGGGTCCCACGACCCGCCGCAACCCCTGCCGGCGATCGCCGTCCCGCGGGGGACGAACCACGAAGGAGCAGCCGTGAGCAGCGTCGACACGTTCGGGTCGAAGGGCACCCTGGAGGTCGGGGGAGCCTCGTACGAGATCTACCGGCTGGCCGCCGTGCCGGGCCTGGAGCGCCTCCCGTACAGCCTCAAGATCCTCGCCGAGAACCTGCTGCGCACCGAGGACGGCGCCAACATCACCGCCGACCACGTGCGCGCGGTCGCGGCCTGGGAGCCGTCCGCCGAGCCGAGCACCGAGATCCAGTTCACGCCCGGCCGCGTCGTGATGCAGGACTTCACCGGGGTGCCGTGCGTCGTGGACCTCGCCACCATGCGCGAGGCGGTCGCCGACCTCGGTGGCGACCCCGCCCGCATCAACCCGCTCGCCCCCGCCGAGCTCGTCATCGACCACTCGGTCCAGATCGACGTCGCCGGCCGCCGCGACGCGTTCGAGCGCAACGTGGAGCTCGAGTACCAGCGCAACTTCGAGCGCTACCAGTTCCTGCGCTGGGGCCAGACGGCCTTCGACGACTTCAAGGTCGTCCCGCCCGGCACCGGCATCGTCCACCAGGTCAACATCGAGTACCTGGCGCGCGTCGTGATGACGCGTGAGGTCGGCGGCGTCCTGCGCGCCTACCCCGACACGTGCGTCGGCACCGACTCCCACACGACGATGGTCAACGGCCTGGGCGTGCTCGGCTGGGGCGTCGGCGGCATCGAGGCCGAGGCGGCGATGCTCGGTCAGCCGGTCTCGATGCTCATCCCGCGCGTCGTCGGCTTCAAGCTCTCGGGCGCCATCCCCTCGGGCGTCACCGCGACGGACGTCGTCCTGACGATCACCCAGCAGCTGCGTCAGCACGGCGTCGTGGGCAAGTTCGTCGAGTTCTACGGCGACGGCGTCGCGCAGGTGCCGCTGGCCAACCGCGCCACGATCGGCAACATGAGCCCCGAGTTCGGCTCGACCTGCGCGATCTTCCCGATCGACGGCGTGACGATGGACTACCTGCGCCTCACCGGCCGGTCGGACGACCAGGTGGCGCTCGTCGAGGCGTACGCCAAGGAGCAGGGCCTCTGGCACGACCCGTCGTCGCCGCAGTACGTGGAGCCGGTCTTCTCCGAGTACCTCGAGCTGGACCTGTCCACGGTCGTCCCGTCGATCGCCGGGCCGAAGCGCCCGCAGGACCGCATCGAGCTGACCGACGCGAAGGAGTCCTTCGCCACGAGCATCCTCGACTACGTCGACGACGCCGAGGCGGCGCCCTTCACCGGCCTGGACGAGTCGGTCGACGAGACGTTCCCGGCCTCGGACCCCATCGCGGCCGGCGAGCACACCGACGCCTCCGACGCCCCGGCGCAGGTGCCGAACGGTGACAGCGCGCGGCGCCCGCACAGGAAGGTGTCGCTCACGCTCGCGGACGGCACGGCGACCGAGCTCGACCACGGTCACGTGGTCATCGCCTCGATCACGTCGTGCACCAACACCTCGAACCCGTCGGTGATGCTCGCCGCCGCGCTGCTGGCGAAGAACGCCGTCGCCAAGGGCCTGACCGCCAAGCCGTGGGTGAAGACCTCGATGGCGCCGGGCTCGAAGGTCGTCACGGACTACTACGAGAAGGCCGGCCTGTGGCCGTACCTCGAGAAGCTCGGGTTCCACCTGGTCGGCTACGGCTGCGCGACCTGCATCGGCAACTCGGGCCCGCTGCCCGAGGAGGTCTCGGCGGTCGTCAACGAGCACGACCTGTCCGTCGTCTCGGTTCTGTCCGGCAACCGGAACTTCGAGGGCCGCATCAACCCCGACGTGAAGATGAACTACCTCGCGTCGCCGCCGCTGGTGATCGCCTACGCGCTGGCCGGCACGATGGACTTCGACTTCGAGAACGAGCCGCTGGGCACCACGGAGGCGGGGGAGCAGGTCTTCCTGCGCGACATCTGGCCCGCGCCGGACGAGGTGCAGGCGACGATCGACTCGTCGATCGACCGCGCGATGTTCACGGCCGACTACGCCGACGTGTTCGCGGGCGACGAGCGGTGGCGCTCGCTGCCGACGCCCGAGGGCAGCACGTTCGAGTGGGACGCGGAGTCGACCTACGTCCGCAAGCCCCCGTACTTCGACGGCATGGCCGCGACGCCGGAGCCGGTGACGGACATCTCCGGGGCCCGCGTGCTCGCCAAGCTCGGCGACTCCGTGACGACCGACCACATCAGCCCCGCCGGTGCGATCAAGGCGGACAGCCCGGCCGGTCGCTACCTCGCCGAGCACGGGGTCGAGCGTCGTGACTTCAACTCCTACGGCTCGCGCCGCGGGAACCACGAGGTCATGATCCGCGGCACCTTCGCCAACATCCGGCTCCGCAACCAGCTGGTGCCGGGCGTCGAGGGCGGCTTCACGGTCAACCACCTGACCGGCGAGCAGACGACGATCTACGACGCCGCCCAGGCCTACGCCGAGGCCGGCGTCCCGCTCGTCATCCTCGGCGGCAAGGAGTACGGCTCCGGCTCGTCGCGGGACTGGGCGGCCAAGGGCACGAGCCTGCTCGGCGTCCGGGCCGTGATCGCCGAGAGCTTCGAGCGGATCCACCGCTCGAACCTCATCGGCATGGGCGTGCTGCCGCTCCAGTTCCCGGCGGGCGAGACGGCCGACTCCCTCGGCCTCGACGGCACGGAGACCTTCGACATCGCGGGCGTCACGGCGCTCAACGAGGGCACGACGCCGAGCACCCTCACGGTGCGGGCCACCAAGGCGGACGGGACGGTGACCGAGATCGAGGCGGTCGTGCGGATCGACACCCCCGGCGAGGCGGACTACTACCGCAACGGCGGCATCCTGCAGTACGTCCTCCGCTCGCTCGTGGGCGCGTGACGCCCGCCTGAGGGCCGCAGGACGCTCGACCCGGGCCGTCGCCACCGCTGGTGGCGGCGGCCCGCGTCGTCCCGGGGTGTCCGCTCGCGGTCGCGCGTGCCGTGTGGCAGTCTCCTCGTCGCGCGACCGGCAGGAGCCGGCGCGGCACCCGGCGAAGGAGGACCAGTGGCAGGCTCGGCAACCCAGATCATCGAGGTGGCGCTTCCGCCGGAGCAGGCGGAGGCAGCGGTCTACCAGGCCTTCGTGCAGGCCGGGCTCGAGGGCGTTGCCGGGGGCGGCGGCATCATGAACGGCACCGTCGGGGTGAGCTGGGCGAGCTGGGGCGAGAAGATCCGCGCCACGATCGGTCACGGGACGCACGGCTCGGTCGTGCACCTGCACAGCGAGAGCGCGCTGCCCACCACGCTGATCGACTTCGGCAAGAACAAGAAGAACCTCGCGAAGGTCGTCGCGGCGATCCGGGATCACGCGCCGGTGGTCTGAGGGACCACGGAAGCGGCCCTGGGCGGGGCCGGCCGGTGTGCCTAGGCTCGGGGGGTGTCCACGACCGACGCCGACCTGGCACGGTGGCGACTGGTGACCCAGCGCCTCGCCGCCCCGCACGCCGCGTCCGCGACCGGCGTCGTCGCAGGGCTGCTCGCCGTGCAGGCGGAGAACCCCGCGCAGGCGGCCTGGGGCGTGGCGTCGCGGACCGTCGCGCGTGAGGCCACCGACCTGGCGGGACTGCTCGACAGCGGCGCGGTGATCCGCACCCACGTCCTGCGCCCCACGTGGCACTTCGTGTCCGCGGCCGACGTGGGCTGGCTCGTCGCGCTCACCGCGCCCGCGATCCGGCCGCTGTTCACGCGGCAGCTCGCGGACGAGGGCTGGTCGCCCGGGCGGACGGACCGAGCGCTCGCCGACGTCGTCGACGTCCTCGGTGCCGCACCCCACAGCACCCGCGAGCAGGTGGCCACGGCGCTCGCCCACCGGGGGGTGCCGATCTCGGGACGCGCGCTGATGCTGCTCATGGGGCTCGCGGAGACCGACCGCCTGGTGTGCAGCGGGCGTCCCGCCGACGGGCGTCACACCTACGCGCGGTTCGAGGACCGGGTGCCACCGACGGCGCCCCGCGAGCGCGACGAGGCGCTCGGCGAGCTCGCGTGGCGGTACTTCGCGGGCCATGGCCCCGCGACCGAGCGTGACCTCGCGTACTGGGCGACGGTCACCGTCACGCAGGTGCGGCGGGGGATCGGTGTGGTGCGGGACCGGCTGGAGTCGTTCGTCCACGAGGGGCGCACGTACTGGCACGCGCCGGGCGGCGCCGCACCGACGTCGCCGCCCCGTCCCGACGGGCACCTGCTGCAGATCTTCGACGAGACCTACCGCGGCTACCAGGACACCCGCAGGCTCCTCGACACCGCGGGTCGCGTGCCGCGCGGGCGCGAGGCCAGCACCGGTATGGCCCTGGTCGACGGCCAGATGGTGGGCTGGATGCGGCGGACGACCGGGGCGCGGGTCCGGTTCGAGGTCGACCCGTTCGCGCCCCTCGCGCCGTCCGCGCACCGGGCGCTGGCGGCCGGCGCCGCCCGGTACGGGGCGTTCCTTGGCCTTGACCACGAGCTGGTGGTCAAGGCGGCGGCCGGCGCCCCGGGATAGGACGCGCGGCGGTCAGCCGCGCGCCGCCGCCGCGGCGGCGAACCGCTCGAGCCCCGCGAGGGC